>NZ_JBFTSG010000002.1:0-195034 GCF_056399885.1 Cupriavidus sp. 01L45
TGATGTCTGCTACCGGGGGCCCCACCACGAATCCCGGAGGCTGGCAGATCCGTGGCCGCTCAAGCCGGTACCGGCAGAAGCCCGCCGGCACTCTGGGCCGTACGACGAAATCATCGATATTCGAGAGCCTGATTGCTCTGCCCCCGGCAGGGTCGGCTTTCTTCTCGTTAGTCTTCTTTGCCGAGGCAAAGAAGAGTGACCGGCGCCCCCCGCAGGGGGATGTCGTATTCCTTTGAGTGCAACATGCCACCACCGCTCAAAGAAACAACGACCACCCCAGCAGGCGGACGTCGTATGGCTGTTGGGTGCAATAACCACCACCGCTCAAAAAAACAACGACCACCCCCAACAACCTCCCCCCATCACTCCAACACCCCCCGATGCCGAGTCACCGCCAACAGGACAATCTCGTCCAGCCCGGCATCCTCACCACTGTCCATCCGCGCCAGCAACGCGCGCCGCATACGCGGCTCCCAGAAACGCTTGATATGGCTGGCGATATCCGCCACCGCTTCCTCGCGGTCCGGCATGGCCTCGAAGAAGGTGCCAATCTGGTTCGCCATCTTGACAAGGTTATCGGAGTTCATGCCTGTTCCGTCCTGCTGTGCAAACGTTGGGGATGAGAGTAGACCACGTGGCGCCCGGCGCGCACAAAACCGGCCAGCGTAACGCCGGCATCGAGCGCCAGACGCACCGCCAGCGCGGTCGGGCCTGAGACGGCGGCCAGCACGCCAACGCCGGCACTGGCGGTCTTCAGCACCATTTCGTAGCTGGCGCGGCTGGTGACCAGCACGGCGCCGCGCGAGCGGTCCTCGCCAGTGCGTGCCAGCGCGCCGATCAGTTTATCAAGCGCGTTGTGGCGGCCCACGTCTTCGCGGACCAATGCTACCTGGCCGTCAGCGCGCAGCCAGGCGGCGGCGTGCGTGGAGCCGGTATGGCGCAGCAGTTCCTGGCGCGTCTGCAACTGCCCGAACGCGGCGTACAGCACCGCATCGCTGAAGCTCGCCTTGCTGCTGACCGGCGCCGGCGCGCGCATGACTTCCTGCAGCGATTCCGTGCCGCACAGCCCGCAGCCGGTGCGGCCCGCCATGGCGCGGCGCCGATCCTTGAGCGCGGCGAAGGCTTCCGCCGCAATGCGCAACTGCACCGCGATACCCTCGGGACGGACCTCGGTCTCAATCTCATAAACGTCGCGCGGGCTGGCCACCAGCCCTTCGCTCAGGCTGAAGCCCAACGCGAAGTCTTCGAGATCGGCCGGCGAGGCCAGCATGACCGCATGCGAGATGCCGTTGTACTCGAGCGCGACCGGCACCTCCTCGGCGATCTCGTCGTCCTCCAGCGCCAGCTCGCCCAGGCGGCAGCGATTGACGGCGAAGGTGCTGTGCGTAGGCGGCTCGGCATCGCTGAAAGACGCCACCGCATCGGGCCTGGCCATGGCGAGTTCGCAGAGCGTCATGCCGAACCCGCCTCGGCGCTGGCCGCCTGCAGCAACTGCATCTGCTGCTCGTGGAAGTCGCGGTACTGCCGCTGCCATTCGGACGGCTGCGCCACCGGCATCACCTGCACCGCGGTGACCTTGTACTCGGGGCAGTTTGTGGCCCAGTCCGAGTTGTCGGTGGTGATCACGTTGGCGCCGGACTCGGGGAAGTGGAAGGTGGTATAGACCACGCCCGGCTGCATGCGCTCGCTGACGATGGCGCGCAGCACCGTTTCGCCCGCGCGGCTTTGCACGCCAACCCAGTCCCCGCCCTTGATGCCGCGTTCCTCGGCGTCGTGCGGATGGATCTCCAGCCGGTCTTCGTCGTGCCACATCACGTTGTCGGTGCGCCGCGTCTGCGCGCCCACGTTGTACTGCGACAGAATGCGGCCCGTGGTGAGGATCAGCGGGAACTTGCGATTCACCCGCTCGGCGGTGGGCACGTAGCGCGTGATGATGAACTTGCCCTTGCCGCGCACGAATGCGTCGATATGCATGGTGGGCGTGCCCTCGGGCGCAGCGTCGTTGCACGGCCACTGGATGCTGCCGAGTTCCTCCAGGCGCTGGTAGCTGACGCCACTGAAGGTGGGGGTCAGCCGCGCGATCTCGTCCATGATCTCGGACGGATGCTTGTAGTCCATCGGATAGCCCAGCGCGTTGGACAGCAGCACGGTGGCTTCCCAGTCGGCATAGCGCGCCTTGGGCGGCATCACTTTGCGCACGCGCGAGATGCGGCGTTCGGCGTTGGTGAAGGTGCCGTCCTTTTCCAGGAAGGACGAGCCCGGCAGGAACACGTGCGCGTACTTGGCGGTCTCGTTGAGGAAGATGTCCTGCACCACGATGCATTCCATCGACGACAGCGCGGCTGCCACGTGCTGCGTATTCGGGTCGGACTGCACGATGTCCTCGCCCTGGCAGTACAGGCCCATGAAGCTGCCCGACAGCGCGGCCTCGAACATGTTGGGAATGCGCAGGCCCGGCTCCGGGCTGATCTCCACGTTCCAGGCGGACTCGAACAGGCCGCGCGTGGTGGAGTCCGATACATGGCGATAGCCCGGCAGCTCGTGCGGGAAGGAGCCGATATCGCAGGAGCCCTGCACGTTGTTCTGGCCGCGCAGCGGATTCACGCCCACGCCTTCGCGGCCGATATTGCCGGTGCACATGGCCAGGTTGGCGATGCCCATCACGGTGGTGGAGCCCTGCGCGTGTTCGGTCACGCCCAGGCCGTAATAGATCGCGGCGTTGCCGCCGGTGGCATACAAGCGCGCCGCGCCGCGCAGTTGTTCGGCGGGGATGCCGGTAATCTCGGCCATCGCTTCCGGCGAGTTCTCCGGCAGCATGACGAAATCGCGCCATTGCTGGAACGCACGGTCCTCGCAGCGCTCGGCGATGAACGATTCGGCCATCAGGCCTTCGCTCACGATCACGTGCGCCATCGAGGTCACGACGGCGACATTGGTGCCGGGGCGCAGTTGCAGGTGGAAGTCGGCGCGCACGTGGGGCGAGTCGACCAGGTCGATGCGGCGCGGATCGATCACGATCAGCCTGGCGCCGGCGCGCAGGCGCTTTTTCATGCGCGAGGCAAACACCGGATGGCCATCGGTGGGGTTGGCGCCCATCACCATGATGACGTCGGCCTTCTCCACCGAGCGGAAGGTCTGCGTGCCGGCAGATTCGCCCAGCGTCTGCTTGAGGCCGTAGCCGGTGGGCGAGTGGCAAACCCGCGCGCAGGTATCGACGTTGTTGTTGCCGAAGGCGGCGCGCACCAGCTTTTGCACCAGGTAGCCTTCCTCGTTGGTACAGCGCGAGGACACGATGCCGCCGATGGAGTCGCGGCCATGCCTGGCCTGGATGCGCTTGAACTCGGAGGCCGCGTGGCTGATCGCCTCTTCCCACGACACTTCGCGCCACGGGTCGGTGATCCTGGCGCGGATCATCGGGTTCAGGATGCGGTCCTTGTGGGTCGCGTAGCCAAAGGCGAAACGGCCCTTCACGCACGAGTGGCCCTCGTTGGCCTGGCCGTTCTTGTACGGCACCATGCGCACCACTTCATTGCCCTTCATCTCCGCCTTGAAGGCACAGCCCACGCCGCAGTAGGCGCAGGTGGTGACCTTGCTGTGCTCGGGCTGCCCCATGCGGATGATGGAGGTTTCGGCCAGCGTGGCGGTGGGGCAGGCCTGCACGCAGGCACCGCACGACACGCAGTCGGAATCCATGAAGCTGTCGCCCTGCCCCGCCGTCACGCGCGAGTCGAAGCCGCGGCCGCTGATGGTGAGCGCGAAGGTGCCCTGGGTTTCCTCGCAGGCGCGCACACAGCGGTTGCACACGATGCACTTGGAGGGATCGTAGGTGAAGTACGGGTTGGATTCGTCCTTGGCCTCGGCACGGTGGTTGGCGCCGTCGTAGCCGTAGCGCACTTCCCGCAGGCCCACCACGCCGGCCATGTCCTGCAGTTCGCAGTTGCCGTTGGTGGGGCAGGTCAGGCAGTCGAGCGGGTGATCGGAGATATACAGCTCCATCACGCCACGGCGCAGGTCGGCCAGCTTGTCGGTCTGCGTCTTCACTTTCATTCCGGCTTCGGCCGGGGTCGTGCACGAGGCCGGGAAGCCGCGACGGCCTTCGATTTCGACCAGGCACAGGCGGCACGAGCCGAAGGACTTGAGGCTGTCGGTGGCGCACAGCTTGGGCACGTTCACGCCCGCCTGCACGGCGGCCCGCATCAGCGAGGTGCCGGCGGGCACGGTGACGTCGAAGCCGTCGATCTCAAGGGTGACCTGCTGTTGCGAATCGCTGGCCGGCGTGCCGAAATCGATTTCGTTTCGTGTATTCAAGGCGGACTCCCGCTGCGGCCGCGGGCCGCGTACTGGTGATTCAGAGGGCGCAGAGGCAGCGCCGGTTCGGTATGCCGTAGCGCTGCGTTCAGGCAGCCTTGGCTGGCACGGCCACGCCAAAGTCTTCCGGGAATCCGTCGAGCGCCGACAGCACCGGGTACGGCGTCATGCCGCCCATGGCGCACAGCGATCCGCCCAGCATGGTGTCGCACAGGTCGCGCACCAGCTTCACGTGCCTGACCGGCTGGTCGCCCGCGATGATCTTGTCGATCACTTCGACGCCGCGCGTCGAGCCGATCCGGCACGGCGTGCACTTGCCGCAGGATTCGATGGCGCAGAACTCCATCGCGTAGCGCGCCTGCTTCGCCATGTCGACGGTGTCGTCGAACACCACGATGCCGCCGTGACCCAGCACCGCGCCGAAGGCCGCGAACGCTTCGTAGTCCATCGGCGTATCCAGCCGCGAAACCGGCAAGTAGRCGCCCAGGGGACCGCCCACCTGCACCGCGCGGATCGCCCGCCCGCTGCGCGTGCCCTGGCCATAGTCCTCCAGCAGCTCGCGCAGGGTCACGCCGAAGGCTTTCTCCACCAGCCCGCCCTGCCGCACATTGCCAGCGATCTGGAACGGCAGCGTGCCGCGCGAGCGGCCCATGCCGTAATCGCGGTAGAACTGCGCGCCGCGCGCGAGGATCAGCGGCACGGTGGCCAGCGAGATCACGTTGTTGATGATGGTGGGCTTGCCGAACAGGCCTTCGATCGCCGGCAGCGGCGGCTTGGCGCGCACCACGCCGCGCTTGCCTTCGATGCTCTCCAGCAGCGCCGTTTCCTCGCCGCACACATAGGCGCCCGCGCCCTTGCGCACCTCCAGGTGGAAGCGCCGGCCGCTGCCGCGGATATCGTCGCCCAGCCACCCGGCGGCATGGGCGATGCCGATGGCCGCTTCCAGCATGGCAATGGCGTGCGGATATTCCGAGCGCACGTAGATATAGCCGTGCTGCGCACCCACCGCGAGGCCGGCGATGGTCATGCCCTCGATCAGCATGAAAGGATCGCCTTCCATCACCATGCGGTCTGAGAAGGTGCCCGAGTCGCCCTCGTCGGCGTTGCAGACCACGTATTTGGTGGGCGACTGCGCGTTCAGCACGGTCTGCCACTTGATGCCGGTGGGAAAGGCTGCGCCGCCGCGGCCGCGCAGTCCGGAATCGGTCACTTCGCGCACGATCTGCGCACCGTCCAGCGCCAGCGCGCGGGTCAGGCCGGCGTAGCCCTCATGCGCGATGTAGTCATCCAGCGAGAGCGGATCGGTAATGCCCATGCGGGCGAAGGTCAGGCGCTCCTGCCCCTTGAGGAAAGGGATCTCCCCGGTGGGGCCGAGCGCCAGCGCGTGCGCCCCGCCCGCCAGGAAGCCGGCGTCGAACAAGGCGGCGACATCGGCCGGCGTGACCGGACCATAGGCCACGCGTCCGGCGGCGGTCTGCACCTCGACCAGCGGTTCCAGCCAGAACATGCCGCGCGAGCCGTTGCGCACCAGCTCCACGGTGGCGCCGCGCGCCGCGGCTTCGCGCGCGATGGCGCGCGCCACGTCGTCGGCGCCCATGGCGAGCGCGCTGGAATCGCGGGGAACGAAGACGGTCACGCTCATGCCTGCACCTCCGCTGCCCGATCCTGCGACGCATCCGCGCAAGCCTTGACCAAAGCATCGAAACGCTGCGGCGTCACGCGGCCTACCAGTTGCTCGCCGACCATCACGGCCGGGCCGCAGGCGCACTGGCCCAGGCAATAGACCGGCTCCAGCGTGAACTCGCCATCGGCGGTGGTTTCATGAAACCCGCAGCCCAGCACGCGCTCGGCGTGGGCGGCAAGCGCCTCGCTGCCGACCGACTGGCACGCTTCGGCACGGCAGACCTGGATCACATGCCGGCCCGGCTTGCTGTCGCGGAAGTGATGGTAGAAGGTGACCACGCCGTGTACCTCGGCGCGCGACAGGTTGAGCGCGCGGGCGATCTCGGGCAGGGCGTCGGCGGGCACGTAGCCTACCGCGTCCTGGATCTCGTGGAGGATCGGCAACAAGGCGCCCGGCATGTCGCGGCGCGTGGCTACGATGTGCGCGATCCGGTCGCGCCGGGCTTCAGCAGCTGGTGAGGACATCGGGTCTCCTGGTGACGCAGCACGGCCCGGCGCTAAAAATGGACCCAAAGTCCGGGGCCGGGGGCAGACGGTGTGGCGCATTGGCTTGCGCGTCTGGCCAGGAACTGCTGCGGGGCGCGGCAAACCGGTTTCCGGCTGCCACTATATATGCTATTTTTTTCATATCTTGGGGGCACTGAACGGGCATAAGCCATGTCGCCTTGCTGTTTTAGCTGGCCTTTTTCGGTTTATCTGCCTCTTTGAGCGGACTATAGGCAGTTGGCCGCGTTCGAGCAATATGCTATTTTTCTCATATGATTCGCATCTCGATCCTGCCCCATCTGCAAATTCGCGACGACCAGCAAGGCGCCGGCCCGGCACTTGACGTGTCCCGCCTCGTGGCCTTGCTGGGTCTGATTGAAAGCACCGGCAGCATCAGCCAGTCGGCGCAGGCAACCGGGCTGTCCTACCGTTACGCCTGGGGCATCCTGCGCGATGCGGAGGCGCTGTTCGGCGGCGCGCTGATTGCCAAGACACGGGGTCGCGGCACGGCGCTCTCGCCACTGGCCCAGCAACTGGTGTGGGCCAGCAAACGCATTGCCGCGCGGCTGTCCCCCACGCTGGAAAGCCTGGCGTCGGAACTGGAGATAGAGCTGAAGAAGCTGGTCGACCAGTCAGGCCCCACGCTGCGGCTGCACGCCAGTCATGGTTTCGCGGTGGCCGCGTTGCACGATTTCCTGGATGCGCACCAGGTTCGCCACGACCTGAAGTATTGCGGCAGCCTTGAGGCGGTTGCGGCACTTGCGCAGGGCGCTTGCGATATAGCAGGCTTTCATGTCCCGATCGGCGAATTCGAGCAAAAGACGCTGGATCGCTTCGCCACGTGGATCCGCCCGGAGACGCATCTGCTGATCCACCTGGCGGTGCGCTCGCAAGGCATCTTCGTGCGCCCCGGCAATCCGCTGGAGGTCAACACGCTGCAGGACCTGTGCCGCGCCGATGTGCGCTTCGTCAACCGGCAGACCGGTTCCGGCACGCGGCTGTTGCTGGACCTGATCCTGGAAGCACGCGGCATCGACAGCAGCCGGATCGAGGGCTATAGCAATGGCGAGTTCACCCATGCGGCGGTGGCTGCCTATATCGGCAGTGGCATGGCCGATGCGGGGTTCGGCGTGGAAACGGCGGCGCGGCGCTTCGGGCTGGATTTCGTGCCAGTGCTCAAGGAGCGGTATTTCTTTGCGATCGAGCGGGAGCGCCTGCAGAGCCCGGCGCTTGCCGGCGCCGTGGCGGCGCTCAGGAGCGGCAGCTTCCGGCAGGTGGTGGATGCCCTGCCCGGCTACGACGGCAGCCTGACCGGCACGATACTGACGCTGGACGAAGCCTTTCCCGAGGACGCCGGGAGACGCGGCCAGGGCTAGGACTGCGCGGCATCCTTGAGCAGCATGGGCAGCTTGTTGTCCCGCCCGGCCCATTGTTCGTGCCCGGGCAGCGGGCCCTTGGCCTTGAGCAGCGGCTTCCAGCCAGCCTGGCGCGAGAGTTCAGCGTTGAGGGCCAGGAAATGGTGCTGGCCGGCTGGCAGATCCTCGTCCGAGTAAATCGCGCCCACGGGACACTCGGGCACGCACATCGAGCAATCGATGCATTCGTCGGGGTTGATCACAAGGAAATTCGGCCCTTCGTGCAAGCACGACATAGGGCAGACATCGACGCAGTCGGTGTAGCGGCACTGGATGCAGGCATCCGTAACGACGAAGGTCATAAGGCTGGGAGGCGCGGAAAGACAGCGGCAAGGATAGCGTTGCCGCGCCGGCACGGGGGAGACGTGCTTTGTGCGAGTCAGTCAAAAGACTTCATGTGCGCCATCAGGATCTTGCAGCCTGCCGGCGTCCGCCTACCGCCAAGGTGCGCCCGGCGCGGCGTCCACATGTTCGACGCGAATGGCCGGCGCCCAGGTGCCTGGCTGGTTTGCGCGCAGCACCACGCCGGTTACTGTCACCCGCTGGCTGCCCAGGGCCTGGGCCTGTTCCACGGGGAATTTTTCGAGAACCCATGCCTCGCCGTCGGCGGTAACCAGCATAGGCTGCTGGAACAGCGCGCTGCCCTTGACCATGACCGTGCCCGTCAACGCAATGGACCTGCCGGCGGGCACCGCATGCACACACGCGGCAAGCACGACGGACAGTGCGGCAATCAGGATCAGGATTCGGTGCATGAGGTTCGATGGGTTGGCGGGCCGGGCGGCGGATGCCGCCGCCCGGGGGCCGCCGGAGGCGATCCGGCGTGTCCGCGCGTTGCGCGCTCAGTATCAGTACACCACTACGGACAGCGTGGTGCCAGCCGGCACGCGCACCGTTTCGCTGTACGTCGTGCCCACATTGCCGCGGACTACCGGGAAGCTGCCGTACGGCTGCAGCGTGGCGGCAACCGCGCTGGGCAGCTTGCGCACCGAGCGGTACTTGGCCAGGTCCGGATCGATCAGCGGCAGCGTAAAGCCGCCGTCGACGCGGGCCGGGTAGCCGTATCGCGCCGGCGACGAGGCCGCGGGCATCAGCGAGTTGCTGGTGACGGTCCAGCGCAACAGTTCCTGGTCGAAGCCGGAGTCCGGACGCGCCGCCTTGATGGCCTGGTCGAGCACGGTCTTCGAATCCATGCTGCTGGTGCGGTTCAGCAGATCCTTGTAGAAGGCCAGGCCAAGCTGCCGGTCGAGGAAGCCGCCAAAACTGCCCGACACCGAATAGCTCTCGCAGGTCGCGCCGAAACCGGTGAACTGCAGCAGATTGCAGTTGAAGTTGCCATTGCCTTGCGACAGGTAGTCGAGGAAGCGCACGTCACGGATCGCGTTATAGCTGGAATCGATGCTGTAGCTGGCGAAGTCCTCCATCATCATCGCGGACATTTCTTCCAGCCAGGTATCGAATGCATACTTCTGACCGGCCTTGACGCCGCGGCGATAGAAGTTCTGCATATGCATTCCCTCATGCGCCATGGTCATCTTCATTGCCTTCATGCCTGCTGCGCCGGCCAGCTGGAGCGTCTCGGAGTCGAGATAGAGCGACAGCGATTCGTTGCTGCGCGCATCCGAGGCAGCCGTCAGGTTATGCAGTCCCCAGAAATAACCCACGGTACCGCCCGCCTTTCCATTCTTGTCGAAGTTGAGGATGACGATATCGATCGGCTGGCCGCTGGCGGCAATCAGGTTGTTGTAGCTGTGCGCGCCCCACAGCGGGCCGCCGACCTGGGTCAGCATGTCGTAGATGCCGCCGGCGCCGACGAAACTGGTGAGCAGATCGTTGACGATTGGGCTGCCGATGTTGGACGCTTCGGCGTTTTCCACCCAGATGTTGACGACCGTCCCATCGCTTGCAGGCAGTTGCTGGGTCAGCGTAGCCAGGCGGCGCGTGCCGTCAGTGTGATACCAGGTCTTCGTGGAATTGAGCGCGGAAGCGTGCGGCGGCGGCGGCGCCATCTCGGAAAAGCTGGCAACGCGCTTGCCGCCGGCCAGTGCCGCCCAGCCGGCGCGATTGAACTCGGCGATATCGCGCCGCGTGCGCTCGTCCTGCGTGGACGACAACGACTCGGCCGACTGGATCGAGAGATTGGCCAGTTCGGACTGGATGACCGACAGCGACAGCGCCGGCATGGCTTGCTCGGCCGCGCCATTGGTGTAGAGCAGCGTCACCGATTTTCCGCTCACGCCACCGATGGAAATCGGCAGATCGGCTGCGGCGCCGGTGGTATTGGAGGCCGACCAGACGCCGACACCCGAGCCCGAGTAATTGCTGCCGTCCGCGGCGCTGCAGCCGTTGCAGGCCGGAGCGAGGGCCGGCATGACCGGCACCGCGGGCACAGAGGGCACAACGGGCGCAGCGGGTACGCTGCTGACCGGCGCGGCCGTCTGGCTGGTAGCGGGTGCATCGCCACCGCCGCCGCAGGCGGCGACCGAGGCGGCGGCAAGCCATGCTGCGAGCAAGCCTGCGCGGAGGCGGAAAGTGGTTCCCGTCATACTGAAAGCTCCGATTTCTGTTTTTTGGGCGCCGGCACCGGCGGAAGATGCCGGGGCCAGCACAAATATCGGCATCCGGGGACAAGAGCTTTAGGAACCGGCGTCATCGCAGAGCGTGCAAACCGTCCTGGCATGGGTACGGCGCGGACCGCGCAATCGTGCAGGAGGTGGCCGCGAAGCCGGCGGCTTCAGGCCTTGGCGGCACCGCGCCAGCGCCGGTACATGGCCATCAGCGGCGTCGCCGATGAACCATGCAGGGCCACCGACAGCACCACCACGCACAGCGTGGCGTCGGCCAGCAGGGCCACGTAGCGGGGATCGGCGCCGTGCGCCAGGGCAAAGGCGAGGTAATAGACCGAGCCGATGCCGCGCACGCCGAACCAGGCAATGAGCCGCCGCTGCGCTGGCTGCAGCGCGACCCCGATGGTGGATATCGCGACGGCAAGCGGACGCACGGCCAGGATCAGCGCGAGCCCCAGGGCCAGGTATTCCCCGCGCAGCAGCCGCGTGGAAAGCAAGGCGCCCACCACCACCATCACGCTAAGCTCGGCGAGCCGCTCCAGGTCCAGCGAGAACTCGCTGACGGTATGCGCCAGGTAAGCGGCGGCCTTGTCCTGGTGCACGGCCACGCGCTCATGTTCGGCAGGCGTCATTGCGCCCAGCACTTCGTCGGGCGCGACGTCCTGGTTCTCCTCGTGTTCGACGTGACGCATGGCGATGCCGGCGGCGAACACCGCCAGGAAGCCATAGCCATGCACCGCCAGCGCGGTGCCGTAAGCCAGCCCGATCAGGCCGATGGTGAAGAAGCTCTCCATCCCCAGGGCGCCGCCCAGGCGCTTGCGCAGCGCCAGCACCACGCGGCTGCACAGCCAGCCCAGCCCCCAGCCCACCGCCAGCCCCGCCAGCGTGGCCCACAGCAGGTCGAGCCATAGCCAGCGCAGCCAGGCAGCGCCCGGCAGGCTAAGCGCCAGCATGACGAAGGGAAAGGCGGCGCCATCGTTCAGCCCGCCCTCCCCGCTCAGGCTGAACCGCGTCCGGTCACGGTCCTGCGTGTCGTCGACCTGCACATCGGAAGCCAGCACCGGATCGGTGGGCGCCAGGATAGCCGCCAGCAGCAATGCCACGCCGGGCGGCAGCCCCATTGCCCAGATCCCGATGACAGCCAGCATGGCAATGGTGAGCAACATGCCCAGCGTGGCCAGCCGCAGCGGAAGGCGCCAGATGCGATCGCGCGGATGCGCGCGCAAGCGCAAACCCACCGCGAACAGCGAGACCAGCAGGGCGATTTCCGTAACGATCTCCAGCACCGCCACATGCTCGCGACGGGTGATATCGAAATGGATCAGACCGAAGCCGAACGGGCCCAGCAACATGCCGAACAGCAGGTAAAGCGCGGAGAACGAAATGGGCAGGCGCTTCACCACCGAGCCGATCAGCCCGATGGCGACAAGCAGCGCGCCGATGATCCATGCCCAGGTGCCGAACAAGCGATATCTCCCATGGCGAGCGCGTTCACGAAAGGACGCCGGCCGCAGGTCCGCGCGGGCAGGCTGGCACGGCAAACCCGTGGCGCCAGGCCCCGCGGCGCGCTACAACAAGGGGACACCGTACGTCTATGCAAGGTATATGCAAGAATGACCGGCGGCGCTTGAAAAAATCACCTGCCAGGAAGCCTAGCCCATGCCCAGACCGCGCTTTCTTTCACTGCTGCCGGTGCTGCCGCTGATGGGGCTGGGCGCGTGCTCCACGTCGGACGTGCTGAATGGCCTGACCCAAAGCAATGCCTATGCCCTCACCGCCAGCGTGCCCTATGCCGACGGCGCGCGCGGCAAGCTCGACATCTATGCGCCCCGCGAGCCGGCCTGCTCCGGCAAGGCGCCGGTGGTGGTGTTCTTCTACGGCGGCACCTGGAACAGCGGCGAGCGGGCCGACTACGCCTTCGTCGCGGCAGCCCTGGCCGCGCGCGGCATCCTGACCGTGATTCCGGACTATCGACTCTACCCCGAGGTCAGCTATCCGGATTTCCTGGTGGACAACGCCCGTGCCGTCGCCTGGACACGGCGCGAGATCGCCAAATACGGCGGCGATCCGCAACGGCTGTTCGTGATGGGACACAGCGCGGGCGGCTACAACGCCGCCATGCTCGCGCTCGATGCGCGCTGGCTTGCCCGCGTCGACCTGAGCCCCGGCCAGTTGCGCGGCTGGATCGGGCTGGCCGGGCCCTACGATTTCCTGCCGATCGTCAACCCGCAGGCGAAACCGGTGTTCCATCACCCCGACTACCCGCCCGGCTCCCAGCCTATCGACCATGCCGACGCGCGTTCGCCGGCCGCCTTTATCGGCGTGGACGAAGGCGACCGCCTGGTCAACCCGCAGCGCAACTCAGCGCAAATGGCCCAGCGCCTGGAGCGCAACGGCGTGCCTGTGCAGTACCGCAGCTATGCGCGGCTCTCCCACACCTTACTGATCGGTGCCTTCTCCGACCCGCTGCACTGGCTGGCCCCGGTGCGCGACGATGTCGCCGACTTCATCCTCCGGCGCGCCGATTGCGGGAGCGCCACATGAATGTGAAATCGCCCTGCATCAAGATCTGCAAGTTCGACGACGCGACCGGCTACTGCAGGGGCTGCCTGCGCACGCGCCCGGAATGCAAGGCGTGGAAGGCACTCAAGAAGAAGCGCCGGCGGAAGATCATCGAAGCCAGGCCGCGGCGCGAGGCCGAGTTGCGGCAAGCGAAGAAGACGGACTGAGGCGAGGCGGAAGCGCAGGCTTCCGCCTCGCCCGGAGATCGGGCAGGGCAATGCTGGCGCGGCCCTGCCCGGATGATCAATAGACTTCCGGCACGATCATGGTGTCCGGCACCGGCTGGCGCATGTAGTCCTCGTGCCGCTCGCGCTGCGGCAGCACCACGGGCGGCTGCGCGCGCTCCTCGTAAGGCATCTGCCGCAGCAGGTGATGGATGCAGTTAAGGCGCGCCTTTTTCTTGTCGACCGCCTGCACCACCCACCACGGTGCCTCGTCGATATGCGTGCGCTCCAGCATGATTTCCTTGGCACGGGTGTAGTCCTCCCAGCGCCGGCGGGATTCGAGATCCATCGGGCTGAGCTTCCACTGCTTGAGCGGATCGTGGATGCGGCTCAGGAAGCGCAGGTGCTGCTCCTCGTCCGAGATCGAGAACCAGTACTTGATGACCTGGATGCCCGAGCGCACCAGCATGCGCTCGAACTCCGGCACCGACCGGAAGAACTCTTCGTACTGGTCGTCGGTGCAGAAGCCCATCACGCGCTCGACGCCGGCGCGGTTGTACCAGCTGCGGTCGAACAGCACGATCTCCCCCGCCGCGGGCAAGTGCGAGACATAGCGCTGGAAATACCATTGCGTGCGTTCGCGATCGTTGGGCGCGGGCAGCGCGGCCACACGGGCCACGCGCGGGTTGAGCCGCTGGGTGATGCGCTTGATCACGCCCCCCTTGCCCGCCGCGTCGCGCCCCTCGAACAGGATCACGACCTTGTGGCCGGTCTCCACCACCCAGCTCTGCAGCTTGACTAGTTCGCCCTGCAGGCGGAACAGTTCGCGGAAATACTGTCGGCGCGCGGCACGCTCTTCATCGTCCAGCCCGCCGCCGCCCTCGCCGAACAGCGTATCGACATGGTGGTCTTCCAGCTCCAGTTCGAGTTCTTCATCATAGTGATCGGCCACCTCGCGGTGGATGCGCCGAATCAGCTCGTTCTCGTCTGGTCTCATCGCTCACTCCTGTTCGCAACAACGCGGTGCCTGGCAGGCTAGCAGCAGGTTATGACGCCCGCATGAAATCCGTCCCCGGGACGCTAGTAATCCCCCTGCTTGCGGAAAGCCCAGCGGCCGGCCAGCACGGTGAAACTGGCCACCAGCACCACCAGCACCCAGAAGCCGTGCGGATGATCGGCCAGCGGAATGCCGCCCACATTCATGCCGAAGAAACCCGCCACGATATTGATCGGCAACGCCAGCACGGTGACCAGCGTCAGCGTGAACAGCGTGCGGTTCGTCTGCTCGTTGAGCTTGGCCGCGATTTCTTCCTGCAACAGCTTGATGCGCTCGACCAGCGCCGCCAGGTCGTTGAGCACCAGCGAGAACTCTTCCGTCGAGTCGCGCAGGTCCTGGATATCCTGCTCCTGCAGCCACGCCGGCGGTCGGTTGAGCAGGCGGAACAGCGCGCCGGGCTCGGGCGCGAGCAGCCGCTGCAGGCGCACCAGTCCGCGCCGCATGGAGCCGAGTTCGGCGCGGTTGCCATGCAGGCGCTGCGAGAGCAGGCGATCCTCGACCTGGTCCACGGTGCCGCTGGTTTCGCGCACGATGCGCACCAGCACATCGGCCTGGTCGCGCAGCAAATGCACCAGCAGCGCCAGCGGCGTGTGGAACAGCTCGCCCTGCCGCACCGAGGCGCGCAACTGGTCGACCGAGCGCAAGGGCTTCATGCGCGCCGTCACCAGGATGCGGCGGTCGGCGCAGGCCCATAGCGTGGAGATGTCGGTGGAACTCACGCCGAAGTTGTAGATCACGTCGTTGACCACCGCAAGGAGCGCCACGTCGAGCCGCTCGATGCGGGTGGAACGCGAGCCTTCGCGCAGTGCTTCGAAAAAACCTTCTGGCAGGTCGAGCTGGTTCTTCAGCCAGCGCTCGCAGGCGCTGTGCGACAGGTTGAAGTGCAGCCAGAGAAACTCGTCGCCCGGCGGGGGCTGCTTGAGCCACATGGCCGCGGCGGCGGAATCCATGGGCTGGCCCGGCTCGCCGGGCAGGAAGCGGAAGCCGCTGACCAGACCGACCGGATCGGAGCCGTAGCTGGCTTCGACGATACCCGCATGCATGTGGTGCCTCTTCGAAAGCGCGTATTCGCGAAGATGGGACATTAGCATGAGGGGATGAACGCATGAAGGCCGGCGCGCGGCGCCGGCCTTCATTGGGTCACTGCCGGACGCGAAGCGCTTAGCCGAACTTGCGGCGCGCATCCAGCGCGAGGCCGGAGCCAATGCCGCCGAACAAATCGCCCTCGATCCGCTGCGCCCCCGGGATCAGTTCGGACAGCCGCTCGCGCAGCAGGGGCACGCTGCTCGAGCCGCCGGTAAACAACACCGTGTCGATCGCGTCAGCCTGCACGCCCGCATCGCGCAGCATCGCTTGCACCGTTACCTCGGTCTTGCCGACCAGCTTGCCGATGGACTGGTCAAAGTCCACCCGGGTGATCGCCATGGTTTCTCCCGGCGCGATACGTCCCAGGTCGAGTTGCGTCTGCGCTTCGCCCGACAAGGCAATCTTGGCCGCTTCCACCTGGATCGCCAGCCAGTGGCCGGCGCGCTGCTTGATCAGGCTGATCAGGCGGTCGAGCTTTACCTTGTCGGCCGCATCGCGATAGTTGTCCATCACGTGCGACCACGCCTTGCGCGTGTACACCAGGTTGATGGTGTGCCAGCTGGCCAGGTCGAAATACTGCCCCGAAGGCATCGCCTTGCCGTTGCGCAGTTCGCTGCCCAGCCCCAGGAACGGCATCACGCTCGCCAGGCTGAGGCTCTTGTCGAAATCCGTGCCGCCGATGTGCACGCCGCCATTGGCCAGGATATCGCCACGGCGGTCGGTCTTGCCGGCGCGCTCTGGCGACAGGCGGACCAGCGAGAAGTCCGAGGTGCCGCCACCGATGTCGGCCACCAGCACCAGTTCCTCGCGGGAGATCGTGGCTTCGTAGTCGAAGGCCGCGGCAATCGGCTCGTACTGGAACTCGATGTCCTTGAAGCCGGCGTCCGCGGCAATCTCGCGCAGCGTCTGCTCGGCAAGCTGGTCGGCCTTCGGGTCTTCGTCGATGAAGAACACGGGGCGCCCCAGCACGACCTTGTCGAAACCCGCGCCGGCCGAGGTCTCCGCGCGCTGCTTGAGTTCGCCGATGAAATGCGACAGCAGTTTGCGGAAAGGCATGGCCTGGCCCATGACTTCGGTGCTGTCTTCCATCATCGAAGTGCCCAGCAGGCTCTTCAGCGAGCGCATCAGCCGGCCTTCATAGCCTGCCAGGTAGTCGCCGAGCGCGGCCCGGCCGTAGCTGACCAGCGGATCCTCCGAATGAAAAAAGATCACCGAAGGCAGCGTGAACCTGCCATCTTCCAGCGGCAACAGCGTGGGTTGTCCCGGCCGGCACCAGCCCACCGTGGAATTGGACGTGCCGAAATCGAGGCCGCAAGCGTTTGACATCATGTTTCTGGTTTCTTCCCTACTGCATAGTTAAGTCCGGGTCGGGATGGCTTTTCCCGCGCCGGATGTCGCGGCCAGCATGATAGCAAGCCCTGCATCCTCACACGCGGCCTTCGACGTGATCAGACAGGCGCATTCAGCAGCGCCAGTATCTGCTGGTGCAATTGCCGGTCGCCGCAGGCCACCACGGTGCCGCCCTGCTGTGCGTCGCCGCCGGTCCAGCTCGTCACGACGCCCCCGGCGCCTTCCACGATGGGAATCAGCGCCTGCACATCGTAGGCCTTCAGGCCGGCTTCCACCACCGCATCCACATGGCCCGCGGCGACCATGCAATAGGCGTAGCAATCACCGCCATAGCGCTGCATCCTGGCGGCATCGGCCACGCGGCGGAACGCGGCGAACTGCGCCGCATCGTCGAACATTTCCGGCGTGGTGCACATCACCTTGGCCTGCGACAGGTCGGCGCAAGGCCGCGTACGCAGAAGCTCGCCGTTAAGCCAGGCCTGCCGGCCGTCGCCGCTGAAGCGCTCGCGCGTGAACGGCTGGTCCATGATGCCGAGCACCGGACGCTGGCCATCGTTGAGCGCGATCAGCGTGCCCCACAGCGGCAGCCCGGTGATAAAGGCACGGGTGCCGTCAATGGGGTCGAGCACCCAGGTCAGTGGCGAGCTGCCGGCCACGCGGTCTTCTTCCTCGCCCAGGATGCCGTGCTCCGGATACCGTGCCCGGATCAGGTCGCGCATGGCGCGCTCGGCCGCCTTGTCGGCCTCGGTGACCGGATCGAAGCGGCGGCCGCCCTTGTCCTCCACCGCAGGCGCGCTACGGAAGTACGGCAGGCTGGCGTTTCCCGCCGCCTGCGCAAGGCCAGTGGCGAAGTCCATGTATTCGATAAGCTGCTCGGCGGTCAGAGGCATGCGGAGATCCTGGGTCCGTGGATGGTGGCTGGGAGACGGATGGCGCGGCGCGGCCGAAGCCAGCACGCGCAGCGTTGCGTTGGGCGCGCTGCCCGCCAGCATTGTAGCGGCACCCGCGGCCGGACTTCCCAGGCCGGAGCGGCCAGGCAGGGATTACCTTTGGTGTCCCGCCGGCACGGTGCTACTGTGAAGCGTGGGTAGCCGCCCATGCGTCGCCCGACAGTCCGTTCTTCCTTCTGCCGAGCCAGCCGAGTGACTTTTGGGATACCCATTGCCGACGCGCCCGCGTGCCAGAAAAATTTCCCGTTTCGCGTGTAAGTTCGTGCCGCCACCGTCGACAAAGGCACACAAACCGTTTGCATCAGCACGCGCTGCCGCCACGGGAACATTGGAGAACGACGGTGGATACTGCCTCCCAGCTATCGCGGCCCGCGCCCGGCCGCCACGGACATGCGTCCGCCCCCAGCCAGCCGGCATGGGTACGCCTGACCCACTGGCTCAACGCCATCGCCATCATCATCATGGTGATGAGCGGCTGGCGCATCTATAACGCATCGCCGCTGTTCGGCCTGCACTTCCCCAAGGGCATCACGCTCGGCGGATGGCTGGGCGGCGCGCTGCAATGGCACTTCGCGGCCATGTGGCTGCTGGTCGCCAACGGGTTGTTCTACCTGCTGATGAACGTCATTACCGGACGATTCCGCCGCCGCTTCCTGCCGCTGTCGGTGCGCGAGGCATTGCGCGATGTGGCCGCGGCGCTGCGTGGCAGGCTGGCGCACCCGGACCTGGCCCAATACAACGCGGCCCAGAAGGCCATGTATCTCGGCGTGGTGCTGGTCATCGTGCTGACGGTGCTGTCCGGCCTGGCGATCTGGAAATCGGTGCAATTCCCGCTGCTGCGCGAGCTGATGGGCGGCTACGACGCCGCGCGCTGGGTCCATTTCGTGTGCATGAGCGCCATTGTGCTGTTCACCGCCGTGCATGTGGCCATGGTTGCGCTGGTGCCGCGGACCTTGCTGATCATGCTGCGCGGCCACTGAACGCCATCCCGCCGAATCCAGAGAGCCGCCTCGCGGAGAATCACCATGAACAAACCCAAACCCATCGTCACGCTCGACCGGAACCTGATCCTGCACGATGCCGTGCGCGAACTCGATATGCCCTCGCGCCGCCTGTTCGCCAAGCGCGCCGTCACGCTGGGCGGCCTGTCGATGCTGACCGGCTGCAGCCTGACCGACGATGCCTCGGTGGAACGCTTCCTTACCGCGGTATCGCGCTTCAACGATCGCGTGCAAGGCTGGCTGTTCGATCCCGGCCGGCTCGCGCCTACCTACGACGAATCCCGCATCACGCGGCCCTTCCCGTTCAATGCTTTCTACGGCGAAGACGAAGTGCCCGAGGTCGACGCCGGCGACTTCCGCCTGGAAGTGGGTGGCCTGGTGGCACGCAAGGCGTCCTGGACGCTCGAGCAGCTCTACGCGCTGCCGCAAACCTCGCAGGTCACCCGGCATATCTGCGTGGAAGGCTGGAGCGCCATCGGCAAGTGGGGCGGCACGCCCTTCTCCGAGTTCCTGCATCGCGTGGGCGCCGACACCAGCGCGAAGTATGTGGGCTTTCGCTGCGCCGACGATTACTTCACCAGCATCGACATGCCCACCGCGCTGCACCCGCAGACGCTGCTGACCTTTACCTACGACGGGCAGACACTGCCGCCCAAGTACGGCTTTCCGATGAAGCTGCGCATGCCGACCAAGCTTGGCTACAAGAACCCCAAGCACATCATGGCGCTGTACGTCACCAACACGTATCCCGGCGGTTACTGGGAAGACCAGGGATACAACTGGTTCGGCGGATCCTGATCCGCTTGAAATTGGCCGGCATGGTGCCGGCTTGCACACCGGCTATCAGCCCAAGGAGAACACCATGAACAAACTGTTCGCAACCGCCCTGCTCTCAACCACCATGCTGTTTGCGGGCCACGCCTTCGCCCAGGACGCCATGAAGAAGGATGCCGCTCCCATGGCCAACGACAGCAGCATGGCAAAGGACACCATGAACAAGGACGCGATGAGCAAGGACAAGACGAAGAAGAGCAGCGACAAGATGAGCAAGGACAAGGCGGGCAAGGACAGCATGAGTAAGGACAGCATGAGCAAGGACGCCATGGGCAAGGATGCAATGAAGCAGTAAGCGGAAGGGCAGCCCGCCTGCCGGGCTGGCTGGCCGGCGGCAATGTGACGACGCCCCGTCTTTTGCGCGGGGCGTCGGTGTTTCGGTCATGCGGGAACCGCAAGCGCCACTCGCGGCGCATCGGAATGCATCGGGACATACCCGCAGCGGCGTCCGCTGAAAGCCGGATGAAAGCACGCAAGCCTACCGTGCTTGGTAAGCCATTGAGGCGCGCCCGACGTGCGCGCACCTGCTGTCGATGACGATCTGCGGGGGAAACCTGCACAGCGACCCGCTGCGCCGGCGTCCTCCGATTCGCGCGCCAATTCAAAACACAGCGCGCGGCCTGGCATGCGGACTCCGCCTTACGGCGGATGCTCCGCCCGGGTTTCACTGCAGGCGAGGGAGACAGCCTCATGGAACTATTCGAACACCTGGCCCTTGGGTTCTCCACGGCGCTGACACTGCAAAATCTTGGCTACTGCTTCCTCGGCTGCCTGCTGGGAACGCTGATCGGCGTGCTGCCCGGCATCGGGCCGCTGGCCACCATCGCCATGCTGCTGCCGGTGACCTACACACTACCGCCGGTGGCCGCGCTCATCATGCTGGCCGGTATTTATTACGGCGCGCAGTACGGCGGCTCCACCACCGCCATCCTGGTCAACCTGCCGGGCGAATCGTCGTCCGTGGTGACCACCATCGACGGCTACCAGATGGCACGGCGAGGGCGAGCGGGCGTGGCGCTGGCCACCGCCGGCCTGGGCTCGTTCTTTGCCGGCTGCGTGGCTACCCTGATCCTTGCCGCATTTGCTACGCCGCTGTCGGAACTGGCGTTCAAGTTCGGGCCCGCGGAGTACTTCTCGCTGATGGTGCTGGGCCTGATCGGTGCCGTGGTGCTGGCCTCGGGCTCGCTGCCCAAGGCGGTAGCCATGATCGTGCTGGGGCTGCTGATGGGCCTGGTCGGAACCGACGTGAATTCGGGCGCGGCGCGCTTCTCCTTCGACATTCCGGAACTGACCGATGGCGTCGACTTCGTCGCGCTGGCCATGGGCATGTTTGGCTTCGCGGAGATCATCGCCAACCTGGAACAGAAGGAGCACCGCGAGACCTTCACCGATCACGTCACCAACCTGTGGCCGACCAAGGCCGACTTCAGGCGCATGGCGCCTGCCGTGTTGCGCGGCACGTTCCTTGGCTCCGCGCTGGGCATCCTGCCGGGCGGTGGTGCTGCGCTGGCTTCGTTCGCGGCCTACTCGCTGGAAAAGAAAACCTCGAAGTACTCGCATGAGTTCGGCAAGGGCGCCATCGAGGGCGTGGCAGGTCCGGAATCGGCCAATAACGCCGCAGCCCAGACCTCCTTCATCCCGCTGCTGACGCTGGGCATTCCGCCCAACGCGGTGATGGCGCTGATGGTGGGTGCGATGACCATCCACAACATCCAGCCGGGCCCGCAGGTCATGACCAGCAACCCCGCGCTGTTCTGGGGCCTGATCGCCTCTATGTGGATCGGAAACTTCATGCTGATCATCCTGAACCTGCCGCTGATCGGGATCTGGGTCAAGCTGTTGCAGGTGCCCTACCGCTTCCTGTACCCGGCCATCCTGACCTTCTGCTGCATCGGCGTGTACTCGGTCAACAACCAGACCTTCGACGTATTCACGGCGGCTGGCTTCGGTGTGATCGGCTACCTGTTCATCAAGCTCAAGTGCGAGCCCGCGCCGCTGCTGCTGGGGTTCGTGCTGGGGCCGATGATGGAGGAGAATTTCCGCAGGGCGCTATTGCTTTCACGTGGCGAATTCACGGTGTTCGTGACCCGTCCGCTGTCGCTGGGATTGCTGATTGCCGCGGCGCTGCTGGTCTGCATTGTGGCGCTGCCGTCGATCAAGGCCAAGCGCGAGGAAGCATTCCAGGAGGAATGACACGGGCCGGCGGGTGCCTGACTGGTAACAGCGCTAGGGAAAGCACAGGCACGCGCCTACACTGAGGAGGTGCCGGTCCGGCACTGTCGGTCACCGAGGGGGTACTTCATGAATTATTGTCCCAGGCCGCCTGGTCAGCGGAAAACGCCGGCCACGCCCTGGAAGACGCACTTCCAGCAACCCGGCGAGAAAGGCCGGACCTCCCAGCCCGGCCAGTTCGATCCGCGAACCGAGCAACCCGCCGACAAGAAATAGCATCAGCGATGCGATAGCGTTTTCAGGCCCGTGCCGCCATGGCTGCGGGCCTTGTCGTTTTATCGCGCGCAATATGCTCTCCGGCGGCACGGCCGGTCATGTTCCCGCTACGACGCACTGTGCGCTTCCGCGCGGTCATGTCCCGCCCAGGTCAGGCGCCATCCGGAGGTGGCCGTCTTGGCCACCAGGCCCGAATCCTGAAGCAGCAGCAAATGGTGACTTAGCTTGGATGCCTCGGCATTGCCCAGCGCCTTGGCGAGTTGAAGATCCGTCATCATCGCCTGGCTGTCGGACCGCAGTGCTGACAGCACCCGGTCCGCGAAGGACATGTCACGCCTCATCTTGCACTCCCGCTATTTTTGAACGCCCTGACAGCTGACTAGCGAACGTCGCTTCATCAAGCAATGCCAGGCGCTGGGCGCGCGCATAGCGGCAGCACCCGGGCCTCCCGCCAAGGGGCAGGAATGGCAAGGTCCGGCCGACGCACCGCTTCAGTCCCGTCCAGATTACTTCTTCTTGCCCGTTGCGCCATCATTGCCGACGCGCGACTGGACTGCACCGAACGGGGCGGCAGGGGCGACCGGCTTCTTGGGTTGCTTGGGCTTCTTGGTTTCGCGATTGCCGCGTAATTGACCTTTGGCCATGGTGATGCTCCACGAGTGGTTACTGCATTGCTTGCCAGGCGGCAGATCCAGCATACCCGCTTACTCCCGCATTCAGGGAATTATCACGCGCACCGGGAAGCGTTTCGCACCATGAAAATCGCCATTCGTTATCGCTATCGCGCGATAACAGCATCGCCTTCCATTATGCGGAAAAGTAAATCGGACACCACCGGGCAAACAGCGTATGCTCGTTGAAGAAAGGAGATCAACATGTCTCAAAATCATGCGATCTACAAGGGGTTCAAGGTTTCGGCCAATGTGCGTCGCTCGTTCGACGACAGTCCCGATGCCGAACTCGCGCGGGCGAAATTTCTCGCGACAGTGACCATCACCCAGGTCAGCGGCGACAGCGGTTCGCTCAGGCTGGTGCCCCCGCTGCTCCAGCATATCGCGCAGACGCCGCACGATGCCATCGACCTGGCCGTGTCTTATGCCAGGACCGTCATCGACGATATGTCCACCTTCGTCAAACGAAAGTAATCCCGCCCCGCGCTTGTTTCTCCCGTCCGATGCCCGCGCGCTCCAGCGATGCCCCACCGGCGTCTTTCCACGACGCGGCATCCACGCACGGACTTCGCCCCGGCCCCTCGATTCGCCCGGAATTGCAGTCCATCGCGCGGCCGCCCTGACCGGCACAGCCGCAGCCACGCCCGGCAACACTTCCCCACGAAAACACAGGAGACGACCATGGAAAGACAAATCAAGAACAAGGCGGAGTTGCGCGCGATGATCCGCGCAGAGCAGCAAAAATGGACGGAGTGCAACGGTGCCTGCTTTGGCGACGTATGCTGGCAGGCGCCGGATGCAGGCGGATGCAACTGGGACCTCTCGACCATGGAAGGCGGCGACAGCGCCGCCTGCCTGGAGAAGATCCGGCCTTTCACGACCGCGCTGCGCGAGCAGTACAACATTCCCAACGAAGGGAAATAAGGCGGGCGAGCGCCTGGCGTGCTGAATCCGGAATGCGTTGCAGACGGGATTCAGGACTTTATTCGACCAGGCGCTCGATCCGTGCCTTGGCGTTTTCCAGCGCGTCGGCCTTGGCCAGTTCGCGGGTGCCGAATGCGCTGCCCTGGTTTTCGAAGCGGCCGTGCGTGTCCAGGGTGTAGATCCAGTGCCATTGACCGAAGGTGCGCTGCGTCAGCTCGAAGTTGACGTAGTGCCCCTTATAGAAAAAACTCTCCGGCATCGTCCACCTCGCGCTGTTGCGGCCTGCCCGGCGCCCGGCCCCGGCATCCCTGGGATACGATTGGCGGCGCTTCGCCACGAAAGTGCCGCAAGCGGCGCCACGCGCAACGCCTTGCCTATCGTACGCCCAAATCCGGACGCAAGCGCCGATAGACGGAAAATGGTATCATTGCCAGTCTTGGCCGTTTGCCGACCGCATCTAGTCATCGGCGCCAACGTGCCGGTCGCCGTACATCATCAGAACATTAACGGCGGCCTGTCGGGCGTACACCCGATTCGTTCAGGGCGGCAACCGCCCATCACCCTTCCGACCCGGCGGCATGTCCGCTCCGCAACCTGTGCGCATGTACCTGGCGCATCAGCCTGCGCAAGCACGGTCCACTCATCACCAGCCACCTTCCTAGCGCAACAGCGCCGGGCCTGACGCGGCTGGCAACTCAATCACGGCGACCGATCGCCCCAAGAGAGCACGCGGCGCATCATGAGATGCGCTCAACGTTGCCTCAGATCGTCCGCCCGCACAAGGGCAGCACTTTGAATCAAAGCTTCAATCAAGGCATCAACCGCAGCAACAGCGGCAATCCGTACACCGTATCGGTGTACCCAATCCAACAAGAGCCAGGCGTGTGGTTTGCGACCTACCTGATCGCCGAATACAAGAACGGCTCCGAATGCATCGTTGCCAACGTTTCGATGCGCCATGCCACGCATGGCACCGAAGCCCAGGCAAAACAGGCCGCCCGACGCGCGGCCGAGAGCGTCGCTGCCGGCATGCGCCTGCAATAAGCCGGCCACATAAAAGCAACCCGCATGCGTCTAAACCTAATGTGCAGCAGCACTTGCTGCAAAAGGATCATCCTTGGCTAAAGAAGAACTGGTGGAATTTGGTGGACAAGTATCGGAAGTATTGCCGRACAACCGCTTCCGCGTCATTCTGGAAAATGGTTTCCAGGTGTGGGCATATTCGTCCGGCCGCCTGAAGAAGAATCGCATTCGTATCCTGGCCGGCGATCGCGTGACGCTGGAAATGTCGCCCTACGACCTGACCAAGGGCCGCATCAATTACCGTCACAAGTATTGAGACCAAGGCCAGACACGCTGCCGCGCCGTCAGGCTGTAGACCCGCGGCCCCCTCCCAACTCTCTTATGAAAGGAAGAAACATGTCGATCAGCGAAGAATGGGAAGAGATGCACCTGACGCCGGGCGGCTGGGTAGGCGGAAGCTACCGCCACGTGCCTGGGCCCGAGGTCACGGTGGAACGCCCGGCCGATGAAGTGCTTACCGTACGCAGGCATGTCGCCGCCACCTACTGCGGCCCGTCGCGCGCAACCGAAGACAGGACGCCGCGCACGGAAGACATGGCACTGATCGAAACGCTGCTGGCACGCTTCGGCAGCCCGGCGTTCGGGGTCTAAGCTCCGATTACGCCTGGCCACGGCGCGCAACGCGCCCGTGCCTTCGCCGTGAGCGGCGGAAGCTCAGCCGGGAAAACGCATGCGTGGGACGCTGGCACCAACGCGAGAGCCGACCGGGCGCAATTCGCCCTCCCAGGGTTCCGCGTCCAGGTCCAGCACGAAGTCTCCCTCGCCGGCCTTGTCATACAAATTGTCACGAATCGCCTGCCCGATCGCCAGCCGGCACAACGCCTCGAAGCTGTCGACGGCCGTGCCGGCCAGGGCTGCCTCCCTGGCCTGAACCCCGAACGAGCGCCTGCCGTCGCCGACGAAGCTGGTGAAACGCACGCCTGTCGGATGGCTGGAGTCCAGAAAGCTGACAGCCACGTGGTAGGCGATGCCTTTGCCTTGCCCCGGTAGCGTGCAGAGGAAATTGGATGGTGTGGCAACCTTGTTCATGACGTATGCGCCCTCGGGCCGGCGCGATGCGCACGGCAATATTTGACAGGTAGACCCGACGCCACGGGCATCGCACCGGACGTCGCACTGGGCAACGCCGCGCCGCTGCGCCGGAATCATCTCCGGCACAACCCTTACAGCGTGGTCACCGACTCACCGGGTATCAGCCCGTTGATAATATCTTCGCCGAACTTCACGGCCCCCCTGCGCGCCGTACCGATATTCTCCCACGGCGTGCTTTCCAGGCGAAACACGCGAGTGCGTTCGCTGCCGGGCCGATGACCCTCGATGCAAATGACCACCGACGCAGTAAAGCTGCGGTCAGGCTTGGTCCGGGGCCACGATTGCGCGGGTTGAATCTTGTACACCAGGGGATAGAGGTCGAATCCCTTGTAGCTGGCGGAAGGCGTATTGTTCATGTAGTGCTCCAGGCGGCTGGATGCCGCCGATGCGGGCCTCGTAAAAATTCGCACACACTGGACAATGCCGGGACCCATTGCGCGGCCACGCGGGGCAAGCTAGGGAGCCATCAGGCGATCGACGACAATCGCGATCGCTTTCCCTGGCCTGTCCTGCTTGCAATGGACACCAAGGCGTGCGCGCAAAAACCGGTCAAGGCTGCGTTGCAGTTGATATAAGGCGCGCTGGTCGGCACTGCTCAGCTGTTCCGCGACTTCCTGCGCCATCTCGATTTCAAGCGTCCTGGCGGACCAGGCAAGGCTTCCGGCATCAGGGATCTGCCAGTTCGCGGTGACTACGCGCTGTCCTGTCATCCAGGTCCTGACATCTTGCCCGGTGATCTCATCAAGCACGGGCTTCACGAAGGCAACGAGATCTATCATGGCACCGGCCAGGCGCATAAGCGGCCCGTCGCCTGGCCGATGGGCGATACAGCCGCGGCGGGCGAACCCGCTCCACCCTCGCACCACAGCGGACCCTGCCGCATATCGCGACAGGCGTCAGAGCGATACGACGGATTGCCCGGGGATCGCGCCGTTGATGATGTCCTCGGCGTATCGGACGACACCACGGCGCGCGGCACCGATATTGTCCCAAGGCACTGTATCCAGGCGGAAAGTACGGGCTTTCTCGCCCTCGGGTTCACCACCTTCCCGGCAGATCACAACGGCGGCATCGAAGGTCCTGTCGGGCCTGCGCTCCGGCCACGTGCGCACCACCGCATGCTTGAATACGAGGGGGTACAAATCGAACCCTTTGTAGCTGGCAATCGGATTGGCGTCCATGATGCGCTCCGCAGTTACATTGATCCCCACTCTACTCCTATAGGCGCAGCATCATCACCTTTATTTTGGCGGCTCTGGAGATATGGAAGGCGCCGGGGAAGGCGACCCGGCGGACGGCGTGGCTGGCGTGGCGGCAACAGGTGCGGCCGCGCCCGGAGCCGTCCTTGCTGGCGCCGCCTTCGCCGGCTCGGTCAGGGTCAGCAGCATGTCCGCATACCAGGCCGAATTCAGTCCGAGCACCTCGTCCTCCGCCAGGTCGCGCGAACCCACGTCGAAGCGGGCAGAGTGAATACCCAGCAGCATCCACGGCAGGTCCAGTTTCTCGCCCCGGCCATCGCGCATGCGCGAGACCACCAGCGCACCGCTCGTGCCGCGATGGGTCCTTGCATCCGTGAGGAAAAAACCCTGGCCCTGGAAACGCAATCCGTAAGCGGATGCGACCACCGCCTGGCGCGCCACCGGCAGATGATGAAGCGCATCATGAAAACCCAGCGGGAATCCCACGATCAACAGCGAATCGCCCACCTCGACGTGGTCCGACGGCCGCGCCAGGTGCTCCGGCGTGAAAGCCCTGTAGACAAGCTTCGGCGGCAGYGCCTTGCGCTCCAGCTCCACCACCCCGACGTCGACCGGACCGCCGCCATCCTCGCCTTCCCGCCAGACCGCAAGGCCATCGCGGTACAGCGGAATCGAAAAGCCGATCGAGTCGGCCATGTTCTCCGGCTGGCTATGCAGTTCGATCTCGATGCGGTCGGGGTGATGTTTGCTCGGCTCGTCGAGCAGCACATGGCGGCTGGTCACCACGAAGAGCCGCCCGTCGCGCTCGAAAAAAAAGCCACTCGCATTGGTGAGCGGTTGCTGGCCGTCGAAAGACGAGACCCGGACGGCGGCAAGAAGGATGGATTCGACCACAGGCATGATGATTTGGCGCAGGCGCCTCGCTGATTCCCGGTCGGTAAAAAAAAAGCCCCGCTAGGCGGGGCTTTTTCTAGGCGATTCGATTCGGCTCGATCAGATCGGCTCGATCTTGGTCGCTGCGGGGCCCTTTTGGCCAACGCCTGCGACGTAACGCACCTTCTGGCCTTCTTGCAGCGACTTGAAACCGCCGCCTTGAATTTCCGAGAAATGCGCGAACAGGTCGTTGCCGCCTGCGTCAGGGGTGATGAAGCCGAAGCCCTTGGAGTCGTTGAACCACTTGACGGTACCGGTTTCCATGCTGGATATCCTTTAAACCTTAAAAGTTCTGGATGAGCCTGTTGCTCACCAGGCATGACGATCAAGGAAGGAACATGGAGCAAACGAACCGCCGCTTGGAGGGACGATCCATAACATCTGAGTAACCGCTTGAAAGATCCTGCATCAACAACAATACAGGCATGGAAGGGGCATGTCAACGTGCCCGCAAAGAAAGTGCGCCAAGGATGGCGGGTGGGCCCGATTTAGCGTCCGGGCACCCCTCGCCCGCGACGGTTTGTGGCCACATGAACGTGCTACAGTCACCCACCTACCGCTGCCGGATTCCGCATGTCGCCTTGCCCAGCCTGCCTCGCCATCGAAGCCAACCGCGGTGGTTCGCCGGGGCATGCCATGCTCAGGATCACCGACACGCAGCGCATCAAGGTGCCACGCCGCCCCGCGAGCACTATCAGCACTTTCGTGTGCCAGGCTTGCGCCACCAGCTGGATCTACCGCGACGAAAAGAACGTCGATACGCAGGGCTGGCAACTTGCCCTGCAACAAACGCTGGCTCAGGACCTGCGGTGACATAGGCCGGCAGGGCCATTTCCCATCGTCGTCGGCACGCTGCTCCCGCTGGCCCTCACCACTCACTGCCGCGATCTCACTGAGACCGTGCCGCACGCCCGCRCAAACCGCGCTGCGGCGGCGCGAAGCACGCGGCGCGGTAATCTTTCAGGACCTGGATGATCCAGCGCATCGGACTCTTTTTCACCATCAGCCTGCTGCGTTTGCTCGCCGCACTACCCTACAGCGTGTGCGCACGTATCGGCATGGGCCTTGGCGCCCTGCTCTATCGCATTCCGAGCCGGCGCCGCAGCGTCGTGCAGACCAACCTGCGGCTGTGCTTTCCGGATGCTAGCGAGTCGCACCGGCATGCTTTGGGCGAGGCACATTTCAGCCATGTGATTCGGAGCTACCTGGAACGCGGCGTGCAATGGTATGGCGACGCCGGCAGGCTGAACGACCTCGTCGAACTGGACTCCGCCATCGAACTCGGCAATGCCGACGCCGGCCCGACCATTTTCCTGGGGTTCCATTTCGTGGCGATCGAGGCCGGCTGCATGTTCTATTCGACCAGGCACCCGGTGGCCTCGCTCTACTCCAAGATGTCCAACCCCTTGCTGGAACAGTTGGCTAGGCAGCAGCGCGGCAGGTTCGGCACCGAGATGATCCCGCGCAACGGCAGCGTGCGGCAGGCACTGCGGGCGCTTAAATCCGGCACGCCGCTGATGCTCGCCGCGGACATGGACTTTGGCTTGCGCGACTCGGTATTCGTGCCGTTCTTCAACGTCCAGGCCTGCACGCTTACCTCGGTATCCCGCCTCGCCGCGCTTAGCGGTGCGCGTGTCATACCGTTCACAACCTCGGTCCTGCCCGGCTACCGCGGCTACAAGCTGAAGATATTCGATGCGATGGCGGGCTATCCCTCGGGCGACGAGAAGGCCGACGCGCTGCGCATGAACGCATTCCTGGAAACCCAGGTGCGCGCCATGCCGGAGCAATACTACTGGGTGCACCGCCGCTTCAAGCACCGCCCGGATGGCGAGGCGCCCGTCTATTGAGACGGCACCGCTCCACCCGTGCGAGCAGCCGCCGTTTAGTCCTGGTGGCCGTCCACGCTCACGCGATAGAGCGTGGCGCCCACCTTTTCCAGCAGCGCCCGCGCCGCGTCGGAAAACGCCTCGCTGGCTAGCAGCGCTGCCAGCCCCGCCACGGCGTCGTCCACCGATAGCTCGACCGTCTCGTCATTGGCAATGCGTTCGAAGGTGCTGATCACTACTGTCGGATCCATCCAGATTCCCCTGCAAAGGTCGAAGTCCGCCGCCTGGGCATGATGCCCACGCTGGCAAGCAGCGCGAATGGTAGCACCGCCACGCCCTCTGCCGGCATCTGGCTAGCCGCCATGGCAATGCGGCACCGCCCGGGCCGCAGCGCGACAGCTTGTCGTGGACAGGATTTGTCAGTGCCTTGCGGGCAACGCGCGCAGCCGGCGATTCACCTCGAGCAATGTCTCGCAATCGTCGCTGCCGGCGGCAGTGCGCTGCTGGATATACGTCGTGATGGCAAGCAGGGGACGCTTGCGCTCGCTGCACGACGAAGCGCCGGAACGGGCACAAGACACCGCCACCTCCCTATCCAGGCTATCCCGCACGATCGCGATCAGATCCCCGCACTGCGCCGCCTCCACGGAAGACGCCGGCTCGGCCACCTCGGCGCAGGCGACGCCTGCCCGCAGGCCGAGTGCGACGGCGGCAATGCCGAGCGCCACCTGCCATGCCTGGCGGGCCGATGGCTTCCTGGCTATCGTGGACATTATCAAAGCGGCGGCAGCGTGGCATATATTGCAAACCGTGGCCCGCGGGGGTTGTAGAAAATACAAACTGGGGGATCCTTGTCCGGTAAGTGCCTGCCCGCGGCCTGGCAGGCGGGGCCGCTCGCGCGCCTTGGGCGCGGCACAAGCGTAAGTGCCCCGTCTCCATGCAGGATTCATTCCCTTGGCTAACATCTTCAGATGTGCCGGGCACGATTGCTGCGTCGCATTGCGCACAACCCTGGCGGCCGGGCTGATTCCCCCGCTCCCCCGGCCGCCTTGCGCGGACTATCGCTGACCTGCCTTCCAAGGTGTACGAGATGCCAGGACCATTGGAAAAATACCGCCAGAAACGCAACTTCAGCGTCACCAGCGAGCCCAGGGGGACAAAGGTCAAGCCTGCCGCCAGGCTGTCCTTCGTTGTGCAAAAACACGCGGCCCGGCGCCTGCACTACGATTTTCGCCTGGAACTCGACGGTACGCTGAAAAGCTGGGCGGTGCCCAGGGGGCCAAGCCTGGACCCCGCCGACAAGCGCATGGCTGTGCAGGTCGAGGACCATCCACTCGACTACGGCTCCTTCGAGGGCGTGATTCCTGCGGGGCAATACGGCGCGGGTAAGGTCATCGTGTGGGATCGCGGCACCTGGGTGCCCACCGGCGACCCGCATGCGGGATACCGCGAAGGCAAGCTGAAGTTCTCCCTGCATGGAGAAAAACTGCACGGGCACTGGACGCTGGTACGCATGGACGCAAGGCGCGACCAGGATGCGGACAAGCCCGCCTGGCTGCTGATCAAGGAGCGCGACGAAGAAGCGCGCGCGGCGGCTTCATTCGACATCGTGCAAGCACTGCCCGACAGCGTGCTGCCCGGCAAGCGCAAAGCCAGCGCGAAGCCAGCGGGCAGATTGGCGCAAAACGCGGAACGCAAGTCCGCGCGTGCCGTCAGCCAGGCCACGGCCTCCCTGGGTCCCGACGATATGCCGTCCGCCGCCAGGTCGGCCGCCCTGCCTCTCATGCTGGCACCGCAACTGGCGACCCTGGTCGACAAACCACCGGCGGCCGATGACGAATGGCTATACGAGATCAAGTTCGACGGCTACCGCCTGCTCGCCCGCGTCGAAGGCAAGAAGGTGCGCCTGTTCACGCGCAACGGCAACGACTGGACCAGCAAGCTGCGCGGACTGGCGCAGGCTGTCGCAGGCCTTGGCCTGCAGTCCGGCTGGCTCGACGGCGAGATCGTGATCGCCGACAAGCACGGCAGGACCGATTTCCAGGCCCTGCAGAATGCATTTGAAAACGCGCAACTCGACGAAATCCGGTACTTCCTGTTCGACCTGCCGTATTGCAACGGCTTCGACCTGCGCAAGGTGCCGCTATCCGTGCGCAGGGACATGTTGCGCCGCGCGCTGACAGCCAGGCCTTGCGATCACCTGCGCTTTAGCGAGAGCTTCGAGGCCAGCGCCGCCGAGTTGCTGCCGGTTGCCTGCAAACTCCGGCTCGAAGGCGTGATCGGCAAGCGTGCCGATGCGCCCTACGTGTCGACACGCTCACGCGCCTGGATCAAACTGAAGTGCAYGCAGCGCCAGGAGTTCGTGGTGGTCGGCTATACCGATCCCGCCGGCTCCCGCCAGGGGATCGGCGCGCTGCTGCTCGGCGTGCATGACGAGCGCGGGCGGCTGCGCTATGCCGGCAAGGTCGGGACTGGCTTCGATGCGGATACGTTGTCCAGCCTTTCGCGCAGGCTCGTTGCCCTGCGGCAGGATGCCTCGCCGCTGGATTCCGCTTACGCGGGCCAGCCGGCAGGCAGGATGCCATCGCACTGGGTGAAACCAAAGCTCGTGGCCGAGATTTCCTTCGGCAGCTGGACGCAGGAAGGCCGTGTGCGCCATGCCGTATTCCACGGCCTGCGCACCGACAAGCCGGCCACCGCGGTCGCGGTGGAACGCGCTGCGCAGATCGGGCCGGATGGCAAGCGGAAGCACAAGAACAAGCCTGCGACACGCTCCACCGGGACAGCCAAGGCAACGCCCGAAGCATCTGCCGCACCGCGCGCGCGCATCAGCCATGCCGGGCGCGTCATCGATGCTTCGACCGGACTGACCAAAGGCGACCTCGTGGGGTACTACGAGGCCATCGCCCCGCTGCTGCTGCCGCATCTGCGCGGACGGCCCGTGGCGCTGGTGCGCGGCCCCAGCGGCATCGACGGCGAGCTGTTCTTCCAGAAGCATGGGGATGCATTGCGCATGCCCGGCATCAACACACTCGATCCCGCGCTATGGCCGGACCATCCGCCGTTGCTTGAAATTGCCACGGAAGCGGGCATCGTCGCGGCAGCCCGGTTCAACGTGATCGAGTTCCATACATGGAATGCCAACAAGCGCGCGCTTGGCAGGCCGGACCGGGTGGTCTTCGACCTGGATCCCGGCGAAGGGGTGCCGTGGAACCACGTACGCGAAGGCGCCGCGATGATGAAAACCGTGCTGGATGAGCTGGGCCTGCGCAGCTTCCTGAAGACCAGCGGTGGCAAGGGCCTCCACGTAGTAGTACCGATCTCCGCGCGCCACGACTGGGAGACCGTCAAGGAATTCGCCAGGCAAGTCGTGTTGCACATGACCAGCATCGTGCCGGAACGCTTCGTAGCCAGGAGCGGGCCCCGCAACCGCGTCGGCAAGACCTTTATCGACTACCTGCGCAACGGTTTCGGCGCCACCACGGCGGCCGCCTTTTCCGCGCGGGCGCGTCCCGGGCTTGGCGTTTCCGTGCCACTTGACTGGGACGAGCTGGACAGCATCGAATCCAGCGCGCGGTGGACCGTCACCAATCTGCACGAACGCCTCCGCGCGCGGCAGGAGGATCCCTGGGCCGGCTATGCCACCACCAGGCAGACACTGACCAAGCCGATCAAGCTGATGATGCTCTGAGCGGCCCTGCCGGTCCCTGCCTGATGGCCAGCAGCCGGAGCACGCTCCATGGATTGAGCAGGCATAGCCCGCGTGCCGCAAGCAGGCCGAGGCACTTTACCTGCCGGCGACTTGCCGGCGCTCTCCCGCGGTTCGCGCTACCGGCTCGCGGGCAATGCCGCAAGCCCATCGAGCAGCGCCTTGTGGAAGGCCTGGGGATCCTGCATCTGCGGCGCGTGGCCCAAGTCCGGAAACTCGACCAGTTTCGCATTCGGCAGCGCCTTCAGGGTGAGCTGCGCCAGCGCCGGATAGTTGCCGACTTTCGCGCGGACTTCGGGCGGTGCGGCGTCCTTGGCGATCGCCGTGGTGTCCTTGTCGCCGATCAGCAGAAGGGTCTGCGTCTTGAGCGCGCCCAGCTCGTACACGACGGGCTGCGTAAAGATCATGTCGTAGATCAGCGCGGAATTCCAGGCCACCTGCTGCTTGCCCGGACCGCGGTTCATGCCCGCCAGCATCTGCACCCACGGCTCGTACTCGGGACGCCACGTGCCCACATAGTAGGTTGCCTGCTCGTAGCCGCGAATCTTGTCGGCGCTGGTGGCCAGCTCGCGTGCGTACCATTGGTCGACCGACAGCGATGGCACGCCCTTCGCCTTCCAGTCTTCGAGGCCTATCGGGTTGACCAGCGCAAGCTGCTCCGTTTGCTGCGGGTACATCAGCGCATAGCGCATGGCCAGCATGCCGCCAGTCGAATGGCCGATCACCGTGGCCTGGCCCACGCCGGCCGATTCGAGCAAGGCGTGGGTATTGCGCGCGAGCTGCTGGAAGGAGTACTGATAGCGCGCCGGCTTGCTGGACTTGCAAAAACCGATCTGGTCAGGCGCGATAACACGATAGCCGACCGCGCTGAGTACCTTGATGGTGCCGTCCCAGGTCGCCGCGCAGAAGTTCTTTCCGTGCAGCAAAACCGCGGTGCGGCCGTTGGCGTGCTCCGGCTTGATGTCCATGTAGGCCATATGCATCACCTCGCCCTGCGAGGTGAACGCGAACTGCCGGACCGGCGCCGGGTAGTCGAAGCCTTGCAGTTCCGGCCCGTATGCCGGGCCATCGTCGGCCGCGGCGGCCAGCACGGCCGGAGACGTGGCGGCGATGGCCGCGATGAGGATGGCGAACAAGGATTGGCGACGGAACATCATGGCGGCTGGACTCGCTGGCGAAGAGAAGGTCGGAAAGCGCAAGCACGCGGGCGAGCTCGCGAAGTATGAACGAGAGCGCTGTGCAACAGATGCCGCGCGCGCCGATGACTCATGACGCCAGCCGTGCGCGGTCCGGCGGCGAGGCGAAATCAAGCACAGGACCCGCCGGCACTACGCCTGACGGATTGATCGAGAGATGGCTCTCGTAATAGTGCCGCTTGATGTGCTCGATACTGACCGTCTCCGCGATGCCGGGAAGCTGGTAGATGTCCCGCGTGTAAGCCGCGAGGTTCGTGTAGTCGGCGATGCGGCGCAGGTTGCATTTGAAGTGGCCGACATAGACCGCATCAAAGCGGACCAGCGTTGTAAACAGGCGGATATCGGCCTCCGTGAGAGCATCGCCGGTCAGGAAGCGTCGCGTCCCCAGGCGTTGCTCAAGCCAGTCGAGCGTCTCGAACAGCGGCGCGACCGCCTCTTCGTAGGCGCCTTGCATGGTGGCGAATCCGGATTTATAGACACCGTTGTTCACGGTGTCGTACACCCTCGCATTGATCTCGTCGATCTCGGTGCGCAATGCCTCCGGATAGTAGTCGCCGGCCCTTGCGCCCAGCTGATCGAAGGCCGTGTTGAACATCCGGATGATCTCCGACGACTCGTTGCTGACGATGGTCGATTGCCTCTTGTCCCACAGCACGGGCACGGTAACGCGTCCGGTGTAGTCCGGGGCGGCCGCGGTATAGACCTGGTGCAGCAGGCGCGCGTCGTTGACGGTGTCGGGGACCACGCCCGGGCCCTCGGCAAAGGTCCAGCCCTCGCCCCGCATCAGCCAGTGGACGGTGGAGATGCTGATCATGTCTTCGAGCCCTTTCAGGGCACGCATGATCAGCGTGCGGTGTGCCCACGGGCATGCCAGGCTCACGTAGAGATGATAGCGGCCGGCTTCGGCCCTGAAGCCGCCAACGCCGCTCGGGCCGGCCGCGCCGTCGGGCGTTACCCAGTTGCGGAAGGCCGCGTCCTTGCGGACGAAGCGGCCCCCGGTGGATGCGGTGTCATACCAGCGGTCTTGCCATTTTCCGTTGACGAGCAGTCCCATTTCGATACTCCAGGTGGCGCGATGATGCGCCAGATTTTTCAGTCGGCGCCAACTGCTTGCGACGGTGCATTGATAAAGCTCACGATGGCCGGGATGGTCTGCCCCGGCGCTTCTTCCATCAGCCAGTGTCCCGAGCCCTTGACGATCACGCCTTGCACATGGGTGGCGACAAGGCGTGCCTGGTCGATCAGGAAATTACCCGACGCCTTCTCGCCGGCCAGCACCAGCATGGGCATCGGCAGCGGCTGCTTCGCCAGGGCTGCGAAGTCCTCGGCATCCCGCGGGAACGCATGGAAGAATTCGAAGCCCGCGCGCATCCGGCCAGGCCGGGCGTAGGCCGCGGCGTAGCGCTGCCGGCTGGCTTCCGGCACCGAGTGCGCCGGGTCGGCGGCAAAGTCGTTCCAGAAATGCTCGAAGTACGTGCGCTCGCGTCCCTTCACCAGCTTCTCCGGCGTATCGCCGTAGAAATTGAAGTGCCACTTGTCGCGCAGCAGCCAGACCTTCTGCCAGTCGCCCACGCCGGGCAGGAACGCATCCATCAGCGTCACGCTCTCCACTTCGTCCGAGTATTGCGCCGCGTAGGCGTAGGCCACCATCAGGCCGATATCGTGGCCGACGATGTTGACCTTGCGGTAGCCAAGCGCCTGGACCCTTGCGTGAATATCCTGCGCGAGGTTCTTCTTCTCATAGCCCGACGGCGTGACTTCCGACKCGCCGGCGCCGCGCAGGTCCGGTGCGATCACGACACGCTTGTCACCGAGCCGAGTCATCAGCGGCAGCCACATATGGCTGGTTTCCGCGTAGCCGTGCAGCAGCACGACGGGCGTGCCGCTGCCTTGCCCGGTTTCAAGATAGTGCAACGTGACGCCATTTGCGTGGATCGTATGTGGCCGGACCGCGCTGCTGCCGGCGCGCTCCGCCGCGCTGGCGGGCGCCACAAAGGCGAACGCAGCGAATGTGAGCGCGGCTACGCCGGACATGAGTACCGCGACGCTGATACGGCGTGCCATGCAGTGGATGAGGGTCATGACGTTCTCCGGTGACAGCGCCGCCGCAGGACTGGTTGCCTGGCCGATGGCACCGCAAACAAAAGGGGTTTCGGGAATGCGATGAATTGCTGTGCATGAATACTGCCCCGGCGGCGCCGTTTTGCCGTACGATTTTCCCGATGAACTCGTTCGACGGAATTGAACATGTTGTCGGAAGACGAACTGGCGTTACTGGAAGCCATCAGGGAGAGTGGCAGCCTGTCCCGCGCGGCAGCCCGCCTTGGCAAAGCGCCATCGACCATCTCACATGCCGCGCGGCAACTCGAAGGCCGCTTTGACGCCCTGTTGTTCGACCGCCGCCGCTACCGGCTGCAGCTGACGCCGGCCGGACACCTGCTGGCCGACGAGGCCGCAAGGCTGATGCAGGACGTAGCCCGCATGACGCAGCGCGTGCGGCAGGTCGCCAGCGGCTGGGAAGACCGCTTGTGGATCGTCACCGACGAGGTGCTGGAGTTCGAATTGCTGATGCCGGTGATCCACAGCTTCGACACGTTGCAGTCCGGCGTGGCGATTCGCCTGACCCACGAAGTCCTTAGCGGCACCTGGGAAGCGCTGCGCGATGGCCGCGCGGATGTGATCGTGGGAGCGACCAACGAGCCGCCCGCCATTCCGGGACTGCGCTGGTTCGAACTGGGCGTGGTGGAGTGGGTATTCGCCGTGGCGCCGCGCCATCCGCTCGCCAGCGTGGAAGGACCGCTCACGCGGGAACGCATCTCGGCACACCGCGCGGTGGTGGTAGCCGATTCATCGCGCGGCACGGCGGGACGCGCCTACGGCCTGGTCGGCGGGCAAGCCTCGCTGGCGGTGCCGAGCATGCGCGCCAAAATTCTGGCGCAGCGCGAAGGGCTCGGTGTCGGCTGGCTGCCGCGGTACCGGGTGGCGTCGCTGCTCAAGCGTGGCGAACTGGTGGAAAAACGCACGGCCGATCCGCGCGAGCCCAATACGCTCTACGTCGCCTGGCGGGGCGACCATGAGGGCCGCGCGCTGCAATGGTGGCTGGATCAGTTGAAGCAGCCGCGCCTGGCGAAGCGCCTTGTGCAAGGCATGGACCTGTTCGCCTGAGCCGGCGGGACGGCTGAACGCGAACATCGCGGCGCAACAACGGAAAAGGGCCCCGATGGGCCCTTTTCCGTTTGCCGTTTGCCGTTCCGTGGCGCGGTTCACGCAGCGGAGTTGTCCGGTGCGCAAGCCGCCGCCGCTCGGCGGCAGCGCGAAATCAACCGGCGAAATTCTTGCTGGCGAAGTCCCAGTTCACCACATTCCAGAATGCCTCGACGTACTTCGGACGGGCATTGCGGTAGTCGATGTAGTAAGCGTGTTCCCACACGTCGCAGGTCAGCAGCGGCTTGGCATCGGTGGTCAGCGGAGTGGCGGCGTTGGAGGTCGAGACCAGGTCCAGCGAACCGTCGGCCTTCTTCACCAGCCAGGCCCAGCCCGAACCGAAGGTACCGACCGCGGTCTTGGTGAATTCTTCCTTGAACTTGTCGAAGGAGCCGAACTTGGCGTTGATGGCATCGGCCAGAGCGCCGGTGGGCTGGCCGCCGCCGTTGGGCTTGAGCGAATCCCAGTAGAAGGTGTGGTTCCACACCTGGGCGGCGTTGTTGAAGATGCCGCCGGAAGACTTCTTGACGATCTCTTCGAGCGTCGAGTTTTCGAACTCGGTGCCCTTGATCAGGTTGTTCAGGTTGGTGACGTAGGTCTGGTGATGCTTGTCGTGGTGGAACTCCAGGGTCTCCTTGGAGATGTGCGGGGCGAGCGCATCATGAGCGTAGGGCAGCGGGGGGAGAGTATGTTCCATTGTTCTGTCTCTTTCTGTGGGGTTGAAGATCAGGAATTGTCGATTGTAGGGGACTTGCCATACCCGCGCAAACGCGGCAAACAAAGCCCCTTCGATCATATTAGTTTGATCGATATGCGAGCGCTGTCGGTGGCCCGCCGACGCGCCGCCACGCCTACAGCTCGGCCAGCCGGGGCTGCACGCTGGCGATGCCGGCGTCGGCCACGCCTTCGGCCAGATGGATTTCGATCGTGGAGCCCGCATGCAACTCGGCCGGCGAGCGCAAGGCGCGGCCGCGCTGGTCCAGCAGCACGGCGTAGCCCCGCTCCAGGGTGCGCTGCGGGGCCAGCAGTTCCAGCGAGCCGGCGGCGCGCTCCCAGCGCTGGACGGCGCGCTCGTGCTGGCGCTGCGTGGCGTCGCGCAGCCGCAGGGCGGCCCGGCGCAGGTCGGCCTGGGCCAGCGCAAGGTCGGGACGCCCGGCCGCCCAGCGCATGGCGAGCACCTGCTGCCGGTGCCGCTGGGCCGCCACCGTATCGCGCAGCGCGGAACGCAGGTGGCGCATCAGGTTGTCGACCTGCAGGCGGCGCTCCTGCAACTGGGCCTGCGGGCTGCGCAGCCGGCGGGCCAGCCCGTCCAGGTTCTGCGCGCGCCGGTCGAGCTGGCGCTGCATGCCCTGGGCCAGCGCATCGCGCGCGCGATTGGCCTGCATCAGCATGTGGGCGCGGTCCGGGCTGACCAGTTCGGCTGCACCGGTAGGCGTCGGTGCGCGCACGTCGGCGACGAAATCTGCAATGGTGAAGTCGGTTTCATGGCCAACCCCGGATACCACGGGCACGGCGCAGCGGGCAATCGCCTGCGCCACGCTTTCCTCGTTGAACGACCAGAGGTCCTCGATGCTGCCACCGCCACGGCACAGGATCAGCACGTCGCACTCGTCGCGCTCGCTGGCGGTATCGATCATCGCGGCGATCCTGGCCGYCGCGCCGGCACCCTGGACCGGCACAGGGTAAACCACGACCGGCACATGCGGTGCGCGCCGGCGCAGCGTGCTGAGCACATCGCGCAACGCGGCAGCCTGCAGCGAGGTGATCACGCCGATGGTGCGCGGATGGGCGGGCACGGGCCGCTTGCGCTCGGGCGCGAAGAGCCCGGCCTGGGACAGCTTTTCCTTCAACCGCAGGAATGCTTCATAGAGATTGCCGAGACCCGCGCGGCGCATGGCCTCCACGCCGAGCTGCAATTCGCCGCGTGCCTCGTACATGGACACCAGCGCCCTGACCTCGACCGCCTCGCCCTCGCGGGGCATGAAGCCGACATGCTGGTTGCGGCCGCGGAACATCACGCAGCGGATCTGGGCGCGCGCATCCTTGAGCGAGAAGTACCAGTGGCCGCTCGCGGCGCGTGTGAAGTTGGAGATTTCGCCCCGGACCCAGGTAAGTGGAAAGTTGCGTTCCAGCACCTGGGCGATAGCGTGGTTGAGCTCCCCGACAGGGATCGCTTCGCGTGCGCCGGGAGGCGCCACAGGCTGCGGTTCACGCGAAAAGTTCAGCGGTTCTGACATGGCTCACGGCCGGGCAAGCGGCGTGGAATGGACATGTCCACAGCATAACCTGTCTGTCAAGCCTCCCTGCATTCGCGATGCAGCCACCCCGCCAGACCGCGTGACTTGACACAAGCCTTTGATTCTTATGCCCTTTCCGCCGTCTTATTTTTTAGGCAATGTAAGCAAACCCCTTATGCGTCAACGACTTACCGGCAGCACCCCCGGCTTGTTCACAAAGTTATCCACATTTTTTCTGGACAACCTTGCTGGAAGAGTCCTGCCTGTGGATAACCCACTGAAAGTCACTGACACAGTGTCGCCGATTAGCTAGGCGCGCCTTTTGCGGCGCTTTTTCGAGGCTCCACGTCCCGGCACCCCGGAAGTCGGCCGGGCTGCCGATATGGCCCCGTTAAACAAGCTCTGCCCATTTTTTAATCAACAACAATGAAGTACTTTCCAATCAATGGGTTACACCGCTTCTCAGATAGTTTTCCACAACCCGTCCACAAGACTGTCCCGGATGAATGTGGAAAGGGGGAGACTTGGCCGGTTTTTTCCCTTTTCGGAGGCGGACAGCTCTCTGGCGGCCCCATCTGGCGCGCTCTGCACATTATTTAAGCATTCCCTCTACCCCTCTTTTAAATCAATGAGTTAGGTGTCCTTTCAGGCTTCTGTCCACAACCGGTCCACAGCACTGTCCTGTTTTAATGTGGATAGCCGACGCCTGAGCGTTGGCCGTTTCCCAGCCGCTCGGAGGATGTCTTCGCCATTCGCTGGCTGCCCATTTTTTAAGCGATATATAATTTTTCCTTTCGAATCAGTAGCTTGACCTCTTTGTCAGCCCACTGTCCACAATTCATCCACAGCACTGTCCCTGTTCCATGTGGACATCCCGCCAGTCGACGCCCCGGGCACCACGGCGCGCGATGCGCTTCCGATACAACACGGTGCTGCGTCTTGCCGCGCCCGGTGCTGCGGGTTAGAGTGGCGCCTGATTTTTTCGAACACAGCCGGCACGCGAACCGTCGCGGCGGCTGGCATGAGAGACAGGCTGTCGAATCGGGGTCCCACGTGTTTTCTATCATTCAAGCGGCCGGCTGGCCGATCTGGCCCTTGTTGCTGGCTTCGGTCATCGCCCTCGCGCTGATCGTCGAACGTTTCCTTAGCCTCAAGCGCAGCAAGGTGCTGCCGCCCAAGCTGTACGACGAAGCCCTGTCGGTGGCACAGCAACGCCGTGCCACGCCGGAGGTGGTCAATACGCTGGAACAGAATTCCCCGCTGGGCCGCGTGCTGGCCGCCGGCCTGCGCCATGTGGTGCTGCAGCCGCATACCTCCCGCGATGCCGCCAAGGAAGTGGTGGAAGAGGCTGGCCGCGCGGTGGCGCACGAACTGGAGCGCTACCTGAACGCCCTCGGCACCATCGCCTCGGTGGCGCCGCTGATGGGCCTGCTGGGCACCGTGATCGGCATGATCGAGATCTTCGGCAGCCAGGGCGGATCTRGCGCCAGCCCCGAGCAACTGGCCCACGGCATCTCGGTGGCACTCTATAACACCGCATTCGGCCTGATCATCGCGATCCCGGCATTGATCTTCTGGCGCTACTTCCGCCGGCGCGTGGACGATTACGTGGCGGAACTGGAGTTCCGCGCCACCGCCTTCCTGGACGCCATCCTGCCGCAGCGCCGCGCCTGACCCGCCATGCAATTCCGATCCCGCCAGCGGCGCGAAGAACCGGAGATCAACCTCATCCCGTTGATCGACGTCCTGCTCGTGATCCTGATCTTCCTGATGATCACGACCACATACTCGCGCTATACCGAGTTGCAGATCCAGTTGCCGACCGCCGACGCCGAAAAGGCGCAACAGCGCCCCGGCGAGATCGTGGTGTCCGTGTCGGCCAAGGGTGTCTATTCGATCAACAAGCAGGTCATGGACCAGCAGGACGTGACCAGCCTGGCCCAGCGCCTGCGCGAGGTTGCCGGCCCGGCCGACGGCCAGCCGCCGGTGCTGATCGTCAATGCCGATGCGCAGGCCACGCACCAGTCCGTGATCAATGTCATGGAAGCCGCCCGCCTGGCCGGACTGCCCCGCCTGACCTTCGCCACGCAAAGCTCGCAGGCGCGCTGAACCGGCCCGACACCCAATATCCGATTCCCGCAAGCCGCGGCTTGCGGGGGGCGCAGCAAGGTGCCCATAATGGCTAGGTAGCATGCCGGTGCTGCCCGCCCGGGGCGCCGGTTCGCAGCGCGCTCGCTTCCCGCCCTTCACAACGCAACACTACCGCCCAGCCCAGCCAACCACGCCCATGTCCGCTCCCCGCCACGCCCTTGCCGACTTCGTGACCGCCCAATGGCAGCGCCGCGGCTGGTTCGCCTGGCTGATGCTGCCGCTGTCGTGGCTGTTCGGCCTGATCAGTGCCTGGCGGCGGCTGGCATATCGGCGCGGCTGGTACCGCTCGACGCGGCTGCCGATGCCGGTGATCGTTGTGGGCAATGTGACGGTGGGCGGTACCGGAAAGACGCCGGCGGTCATCGCGCTGGCTCATGCGCTGGCCGAGGCCGGCCTGCGCCCGGGCGTGGTTTCGCGTGGCTACGGCGTCACGCTCAAGCACCCGCGCCGGGTCAAGCCAACCTCGCAGGCCAAGGACGTGGGCGATGAGCCGCTGCTGATCGCTCGCGCCACCGACGTGCCGGTCTGGGTCTTCCCCGACCGCGCGCTGTGCGCGCAGACCATGCTGGTGTCGCATCCCGGCATCAACGTGCTGCTGCTCGACGATGGCCTGCAGCACTACAAGCTGCAACGCGATTTCGAGATCGTGATGTTCGATACGCGCATGGGCGGCAACGGCCTGCTGCTGCCGGCGGGCCCGCTGCGCGAATCGCTCTCGCGCCGGCGCGACGCCACCCTGATCAATGACCCCGACTTCCGCGCCAGCCCGGACAAACCGGATGTCTATGGCATGCGCCTGGTGCTCGACGACGCCTGGCAATTGGCCGACCCGTCCATGGCCAGGCCCTTGTCCGAGTTTGCCGGGCAGCGTGTGCTGGCCGCCGCCGGCATCGGCAACCCCGAACGCTTCTTCGCCAGCCTGCGGGCCGCCGGCCTGGCGCCCGACACCATGCCGCTGCCGGACCACTACGACTTCGCCGAAGACCCCTTCGCCGGCGATCCCGTCGCGCGCGCAGTCGACGCCATCCTGATCACCGAGAAGGATGCCGTAAAATGCGAGCGCCTCAGTGACCCGCTCGACCCGCGGATCTGGGTCGTCCCCACCACGCCCGTGATCGACGCGGGCCTGATCGACAAAATTCGCCGCGCCGTCGCCGCGCACGCCCAGGCCGCGCCCGCCGCGCAGGGTGCCGCGATCGCCGCCGGCCACACCAAGGAAACGCAAGATGGACAACCGGCTGCTTGAAATCCTGGTCTGCCCGCTGTGCAAGAGCAAGCTGGAACACGACCGCGCCGCCCAGGAACTGATCTGCCAGGTCGATAAACTGGCCTATCCGATCCGCGATGGCATTCCCATCATGCTCGCCGATGAAGCACGCCAGACCGTGCCCGGCAGGCTGGTCTCGCCGGAATAAGCGGGTCGCATCATGTCGCTGCCAGCTTTCACTGTCGTCATCCCCGCCCGCCTGGCCTCGACCCGGCTGCCCAACAAGCCGCTGGCCGATATCGGCGGCAAACCCATGATCGTGCGCGTGGCCGAGCGGGCTCATGCCTCTTCTGCGCAGCGCACGGTAGTCGCCACCGATGCGCCCGAAGTGGCGTCGGCCTGCGCGGCGCACGGCATCGAGGCTGTGCTTACGCGCGCCGACCATCCCTCGGGCACCGACCGCCTGGCCGAAGTGGCCACGCTGCTGGGCCTGGCGGATGACGCCATCGTGGTCAATGTCCAGGGTGACGAACCCTTGATCGAACCGGGCCTGATCGACGAGGTGGCGCTGCACCTGGCGCACCACGCCGATTGCGCCATCGCCACCGCCGCCCATCCGATCGGCGATATCGCCGACGTCTTCAACCCCAACGTGGTGAAGGTGGTGTGCGATGCCGGCGGCCGCGCGCTGTATTTCTCCCGCGCGCCGATCCCCTGGGCCCGCGATGCCTGGGCCGGCGTGCCCGCCGCGGCGGCTGCGACCGCGCAGGTGGCATTGCCCGCCATGCCGGTGCTGCGCCACATCGGCCTTTATGCCTACCGCGCGGGATTCCTGCGGCGCTTCCCAACGCTGGCGCTGTCGCCGGTGGAGCAGACGGAAGCGCTGGAGCAGTTGCGCGCGATGTGGCATGGCGAGCGGATCGGCGTGCTGGAGACGGCGGCCGCGCCTGCGCCGGGCGTCGATACGCAAGCCGACCTGGAACGCGTGCGCGCGCTGTGGGCGCAGGCCATGGCGCAAGAAGGACCTTGAGTGCACTTGGGGTGGCCGCCGGGCACCATGGCCATCCCGCAAGCCACAACATAAGTCATGACAGATGTCACCGCAGCGGCAAGCCGATTTCGCGCCGCCTCATGGCATAATGCTCGGCGATACAGAGCCGTCGGGCGCCCGGGCGCCCGGCCAAGGCTCGGTGGGGAGATGAAGAGTGAGCCCGTTCGGTACCCGCCCGCCGCCAGAGGCAGCGGCTAAAGCGTGCCGACCGTCAACAGACCAGACTCCGATCCGGGGCGCGCCGACCTGATGGCGCGGTAAGCCTCGCGTCAAGTTTCGGCGTTACCCTCCTTCCATTCCCCCTGCCATACCAGATTCAAAACTCTGAGGACCCGTAATGCGTTTGATCCTGTTGGGCGCACCTGGCGCCGGCAAAGGCACGCAAGCCCAGTTCATCTGCGAAAAGTTCGGCATCCCCCAAATCTCCACCGGCGACATGCTGCGCGCCGCGGTGAAGGCCGGCACGCCGCTAGGCGTGGAAGCCAAGAAGGTGATGGATGCGGGTGGACTGGTGTCGGACGACATCATCATCGGCTTGGTCAAGGACCGCCTGCAGGCGGCCGATTGCAAGGACGGCTATCTGTTCGACGGCTTCCCGCGCACCATTCCGCAGGCCGAAGCCATGAAGGAAGCGGGCGTGGCGATCGACTACGTGCTGGAAATCGACGTGCCGTTCGACGCCATCATCGAGCGCATGAGCGGGCGCCGCGCCCACGTGGCGTCGGGCCGTACTTATCACGTCAAGTACAACCCTCCCAAGACCGAAGGCCTGGACGATGTCACCGGCGAACCGCTGATCCAGCGCGACGACGACAAGGAAGAGACCGTCAAGAAGCGCCTCGATGTCTACTCCCAGCAGACCCGTCCGCTGGTGGACTACTACTCCAGGTGGGCCGCCGATGGCGATGCGTCGGCCAAGGTTTCGCCGCCACAGTACCGCAAGATCGCGGGCGTTGGCAGCGTGGAAGACATCACCGCGCGCGTGTTCGACGCACTGAAGTAATCTGCGCGCCGCAAGCGCTGCATGAAACAAAGAAAGCGACCTACGGGTCGCTTTCTTTGTTTCTGGGCAATGAGGGCCGGCCTTTGAGCGCGGATTGACGTTTACGTAAACGTTATGTCACCATCCCGTATCCGCAGCACCAGAAAATCAAAGAACCACACACTCAAGTTCAAGCGAGGAAGACAAGCATGGAAATCCGCGACAACGTATTTATCGTCACTGGTGGCGCCTCAGGGCTCGGCGAGGGCAGCGCCCGCATGCTGGCGGCCGCCGGCGGCAAGGTGGTGATCGCCGACCTCAACGAGGCCGCCGGCACCGCGCTGGCGGCCGAACTGGGCGGACGCTTCGTGCGCTGCGACGTCAGCAGCGAGGCCGACGGGCAAGCCGTCGTGGACGCCGCAACCGCGCTGGGCCGCCTGGCCGGCCTGGTCAATTGCGCCGGCATCGCCACCGCCAACAAGACTGTCGGCAAGAACGGCCCGCATCCGCTGGACGCCTTCGACAAGACCATCCGCGTCAACCTGATCGGCACCTTCAACATGATCCGGCTCGCTGCCGCGGCCATGGTGCGCAACACGCCCGACGCCGAAGGCGAGCGCGGCGTGATCATCAACACCGCCTCGGTGGCGGCGTTCGACGGCCAGATCGGCCAGGCCGCCTACGCCGCCTCCAAGGGCGGCGTGGTCGCCATGACCCTGGCCATTGCCCGCGATCTGTCGCGCGACGGCGTGCGCTGCATGACGATCGCACCGGGCATCTTCGAAACGCCGATGCTGCTGGGCATGCCGCAAGAGGTGCAGGACGCCCTTGGCAAAATGGTGCCGTTCCCGTCGCGTCTCGGCCGCCCGGCAGAGTACGCGAAGATGGTCGCCGCCATCATCGGCAACACCATGCTCAACGGCGAGGTGATCCGGCTCGACGGTGCCATCCGCATGCAGCCGAAGTAAGGCGCGTCAGCTTTCTTCCGCCAGCGCCCGCGCCGGCATCAGCATCACCAGCGTCAACCCCGGCGCGGCTGCCGGCACCAGCGTGAGCTGCTCGAAGTGCAGCAGCCCGCGCCGCGGATGGCGAAAGCCGCGGCGGCCGCCCTGGCGTTCTTCCACGTCCTGCGACAGCCAGTCCGTGCGGAACACCTGGCTCTCGGCAATCAATCCTTCCACCAGCGCCCGCGTCGGCGGGTCTTCGGCATGGCGGATGCTGTGCGCGCGGAATTCCGCCACCAGCCGCGCCGCCCGGTGCGGCCAGTCGTCCACCAGTGCCTGCAAGCCCGGTGACAGGAACATGCTGCGCAGCAGGTTGCGCTCGGCGCTGGCGGGATCGAGCCAGCCGACGAACAGGTCGGCCGCGGCGGCATTCCACGCCAGCGCGTTCCACTGCCGGTCCAGCAGATAGGCCGGTCCGGCGATGGCTTCCACGCTGGCCAGGACCGTGGCCGGGACGTGTTCGTCCTGCGCCTGCATCGGATCGCGCCGTCCGGCCAGCTCGAACAGATAGGCCCGCTCCGCGCGCGTCAGCCGCAGGGCGCTGGCCAGGCTGGCGAGCGCGCGCGCCGACAGCGCCACGGGCCTGCCCTGCTCCAGCCACGTGACCCAAGTAGCGCTGAGGCCCGACAGCTGCGCCAGTTCCTCGCGCCGCAAACCCGGCGTGCGGCGCCGGCGGCCCGGTGCCAGCCCGACTTGTTCCGGGGCCACGCGCTCGCGGTGCGCGCGCAGGAAGCTGCCCAGCACGGCCTCGCGCGTGAGTTCGCGTGCGCTGGCGGCATCGGGTGCGGCGGCGGACTGGCCGGACGATTCGGCTGTTGTGTCGTGATCGATCATGAGCGTGAGCGGACTGGGCGGAACGGGCAGGTAGCACCCCGCCAGGATGGAAACTGGTGCGTTTTATACCAGGATAAAAGCCTGACTTGTACCGGGAGAACAGCCTGCTACAGTACGTCGAACCCGTTAAGCGGGCAAGCACCGAATCCCTGCAAATCCCTTCACTAGAATTCACCAGCGGCCATCGCCGCCAGGAGAGCCTCATGCAACAACAAGAACTCGTTGCCGCCCAGTTCGGCGCCACCGCCAGCGCCTACCTCACCAGCGCGGTCCACGCCCAGGGCGCCGACCTGCAACAGCTTGCGCAGGAGCTGGCAAGCCTGCCGGCGGCGCGGGTGCTGGATCTGGGTTGCGGGGCCGGCCATGCGAGCTTCACGGCGGCGGGCGTTGCAGCCGAAGTGACGGCTTACGATCTGTCAGCCGAAATGCTGGCGGTGGTGGAAGGGGCAGCCCGCGACAAGGGCCTGGCCAATATCCGCACCCGCCAGGGCACGGCGGAATCGCTGCCCTTCGGCGATGCCAGCTTCGATGCGGTGATCTCGCGCATGAGCGCCCACCACTGGCGCAACGTGCCGGCAGCGCTGGCGGAGATGCATCGCGTGCTGAAGCCGGGCGGCAAGATCGTGCTGATCGACATTGCCGGCTCGGAAGACCCGCTGCTCGACACCTGGCTGCAATCGGTGGAACTGCTGCGCGATCCTTCCCATATCCGCGACTACACCGGGCCCGCCTGGCAAGCCATGCTGGAGGCCGCAGGCTTCAGCGCCAGCGTGTCCCCGGTCTGGCGCATCGAGCTTGAGTTCGCCACCTGGGTGCAGCGCATGCGCACGCCGTCCGTGGCGGTGGCCGCGATCCAGCATCTGTGGCAACTGGCGCCGGCGGAAGTACGCGACCACTACCTGGTCAAGCAGGATGGCAGCTTTGCGCTGGAAGCGGTGATGCTGACGGCCTCGCGCAGCTAAGCCTGCCGGCCGCCGATGGCTACGGCATGGCTGGCTCGGCCGGCAGCGGCAGGCTCCGCACCATCTGCCAGACGGCCGCCGCCGATGGCGACAGGGAGCGGTCTTCCCGGCACACCATGACGATGCGGCGTTCCTCGCGCGGCGTCAGCGGCCGCCAGACCAGCGGCGACGCGGCGGGCAGCGGGAGCGAGAACGAGGGCAGCACCGAGGCGCCGATGCCGGCCTCGACCATGCCGAACACGCTGGCCGAATGCCCCAGTTCCTGCACCACGTTGGGCGATATGCCGTGACTGGCGAAGATCCGGTCGATCAGGGGCCGGCTGCCCGAGGCGAAATCGAGCAGCACCAGCGGCATGCCATCGAGCGCCGACCACGGCACGGAATCGGCGTCCGCCAACGGGTGATCGCGCCGGCACACAAAGCAGAACGGATCGGTGGCCAGCGGCGCGATGGTCAGCCCTTCGGGCGCCTGCGGATCGATCAACACGCCGAAATCCACCGCCCCCGCCCGGATCTGCTCCAGGCCGTCGGCCTGCACGTTATCGCGAATGCTGAGGCGGATATCCGGATACTGGCGCGCGCAGGCCGATACATAGAGCGGCATCAGGCGGGCCGAAATCGTGGGCGCACTGGCAATCACGACGCGACCGCGATAGCGCTCGCCAAGTTGCCGCGTTTCTTCCAGCGTGTCGTCCAGCTGGCCAAGCAGGCGTTCGATCGCGGGCGCCAGCGCCTGCCCCGCATCGGTCACCACCACCTCCCGCGTGGTGCGGTCGAGCAACCGTACCCCAAGTGCTTCCTCAAGCTCCGCCACGCCGCGGCTGACCGCGGGCTGGGTCAGGCCGACGGCATCCGCGGCACGGCTGAAACTGCCATGCCCGACCACGGCAAGAAAGACGCGCAACTGGCGCAGGGTGTAATTCATGCGTCTATGAGATGAATGGATACGATAAATGAATTTGCATTCTAGGCTTCGCTAGCGTCCAATACTAGGCGAAACCCTAATCCAACCTTGCAGTCATGTCCGCCATCCTCTCACCCTTCAAGAAAATCTACGACCTGATCGACGGATTCGTATTGATCATGCTCACCGCCATCGGCATCGCGCTGCTGGCACCGGAACTCGGCACCGGCGACGGCCCGCTGCACCTTGGCATGGTGACCAACCTGGGCGTGGCCCTGGTCTTCTTCCTGCACGGCGCCGCCCTCTCGCGCGACAAGCTGGTGGCGGGCGCGCGCCACTGGCGCCTGCATGCCTTCGTGCAGAGCTTCACCTATATCGTCTTCCCGGTGGTCGGGCTGGCGCTGATGTTCGGCCTGCGCAACGCACTGCCCGCCGAACTGCTGCTGGGCGTGTTCTACCTGTGCGCGCTGCCGTCGACTGTTTCCTCCTCGGTGGCGATGACCTCGATGGCGCGCGGCAACGTGCCTGGTGCAATCTTCAATGCCACCATCTCCGGCCTGATCGGCATGGCCGTCACGCCACTGCTGATGGGCCTGGTGATCAGCGCCAGCGGTGCCTCGATGCCGCTGGGCAAGGCGCTGACCGGCGTGGCGCTGCAACTGCTGCTGCCGTTCGCGCTGGGCCAGCTGGCCCGCCCGCTGATCGGCAGCTGGCTTGCCAAGAAGAAGCAGATCACCAGCAAGATCGACCGCGGCGTGATCGTGCTGATCGTCTATTCCTCGTTCTGCGACGCCACGGCCGCCGGCCTGTGGCACAAATACAGCTGGGAAACCATCGGTGCCGTGATGGCGCTCGCCGCCGTGCTGCTGGTGGTGATCCTGGCCACCACCACCTTCACCGCACGCCGCCTCGGATTCTCGGTGGAAGACGAGATCACCGCGGTGTTCTGCGGCTCCAAGAAGAGCCTGGCCAACGGCATCCCGATGGCCAAGATCCTGTTCGCCGGCCACCCGGCGCTGGGCCTGCTGGTGCTGCCGCTGATGGTCTATCACCAGTTGCAGCTGATCGTATGCTCGGTGATCGCCTCGCGCTACGCCAGCCGCGACGCGCTGCCCGAAGGCGCTGCCGCCCGCGCCTGAGTTTCACCGCGTAGCATGGCAAACGGCCGGCATGATTGCCGGCCGTTTTGTTTCTTGCCCCGCCCTTTACCCATTACACCGACGGATTCTTCGACAGCGGCGGATTGCGCGCGAAATAATTGCGGATGCCGCGCAGGATGGCATTGGCCAGTTGCTCCTGATGACTCTCGTCGTTGAGCTTGCGCTCTTCCTCCGGATTGCTGATGAACGCCGTCTCGACCAGGATCGAGGGAATATCCGGCGCCTTCAGCACGGCAAAGCCCGCCTGCTCCACGCTGCCCTTGTGCAGCCGGTTGATGCCGCCGATCTCCGCCAGCACGGCCTTGCCCACCTGCAGGCTGTCGTTGATCTGCGCGGTGGTGGACAGGTCCAGCAGCACGCGCGCCACCTGGGCATCCTTGTTGCCCATGTTGGCGCCGCCGATCAGGTCGGAGGCGTTTTCCTTGTTGGCCATCCAGCGCGCGGCGCTGCTCGATGCGCCGCGCTCGGACAGCGCGAACACCGAGGCGCCCTTGGCTTCCGGCGACAGGAACGCATCGGCATGGATCGACACGAACAGGTCGGCCTGCACCCGGCGCGCCTTCTGCACGCGCACATTGAGCGGCACGAAGAAGTCCGCGTCGCGCGTCATCATGGCGCGCATATTGGGCTGCGCATCGATCTTGGCGCGCAGGCGGTGCGCGATCTGCAGCACCACGTCTTTCTCGCGCGAGCCGGACGCGCCGGTGGCGCCGGGATCCTCGCCGCCATGGCCGGGATCGATCGCCACCGTCAGCAGGCGGCGCATCTTGAAGGGGCGGTCCGCCGGCGGGTTGTTGGCCGGCAGGGACGGAGGCGGATTGTTCTGCGCCAGCGGCGGGATGGATGGCGCAACCGACGGTGCCGGCGGCTTGGGCCGGGTGGCGGCCATCGGCGGCAAGGCGGGCACCGGGTTGCCGCCCTTGTCGTCGAACTTGCGCACCAGCGCGCCGATAACGTCCTCCTCGCTAGTGGCGGGCGCGCCGGACACGCCGTCCGCGCCGGCCGGCGGCTGCGTGGCGGCAAAGCGGCGCTGCTTGTCCTCGGTATCGCGCACCAGCTTCCACAGGGGGTCGGGCGGGTTGACCGGATACAGGTCGAACACGAGGCGGTTGCGGTAGCTGCCGATCGGCGCCAGCGTAAACACCTGCGGCGAGACGTCTTCCTTCAGGTCGAATACCAGCCGCACCACGCGCGGGCGGTTCTGTCCCACGCGCACGGTCTGGATATAGGGGTCGTTGGAGGTGATCTTGGCCACCAGCTCGCGCAGGGTCGGCGACAAATCCAGGCCATCGATGTCCACCACCAGGCGGTCGGGGCCGTGGACCATCTGGTGGACGGCGGCCAGCGGCGCATCGGATTCGATGGTGACGCGGGTGTATTCCTCGGCGGGCCAGACCCGCACCGCGACAATGCCGGCGCCAAAGGCGATCTGCGGTCCGGCCAGTGTCAGCACCACGGTGCCGGCACTCGCCTTGAGGCACTGCGCCAGCCATTTACGGCGGGCCAGCTGGATATCGTCGGGGCGGTCGGTGGCGATTCGCTTGATCAGCATGCGCAAAGCAGGGTAAGTCCAGTCTGAGTATAGGCACTAAGCGTAACGATACGGCGTTCGGCCGCGTCGTCGGCGTCGCTTGTGTCCGATTGGAGCAACAGGTGCAGGTCCGGTTCCCCAAGCAGGCGGCCGGCCTTCTCCGGCCATTCCACCAGGTTAACGGCCGGTTCGGCAAAACAATCGCGAAAACCGGCATCGGCCCATTCCTCCGGATCGGCGAAACGGTACAGGTCGAAGTGATAGGCGGTCAGCGGCGAGCCATCCGCGCGCGTGACCGAGTAGGGCTCGCACAGCGTGTAGGTAGGGCTGCGCACCTTGCCGGCATGGCCGAGCGCGCGCAGGATGGCGCGCGACAGCGTGGTCTTGCCGGCGCCGAGGTCGCCCGAGAGCTGCAGGTGCACGGTCTGCGGCGGCAGCTTGCGCACGGCATCGGCCAGCGCCGCGCCCAGCCGGGCGGTGGCCGCTTCGTCGGGCAGGTTGAGTGTGCGTTGTTGGAGCAGGGGCATTGCGTACAATTCGGGAATGATCGACCGAGCAACCCTGGCGCCAGCCGCCTCGCCCCCTCCTGCCAGCGACTCCGACCCTAGGGGCGAGCCTGGCACCGGGCCGTCCCTTGCACGTCCGGGCACGGACGCCGCGGGGCTGGCGGACCTGGCGCGCTCGATCCGGACCTGGGGCGCGGAGCTTGGCTTCGACGCGGTCAGCATCGCCGAAGTGGATCTCAGCCGGGCTGAGGCAGGATTGATGGCGTGGCTGGCGCAGGGCTACCACGGCGACATGGATTATATGGCGAACCATGGCCTGCGGCGCGCCCGGCCCGCCGAACTGGTGCCCGGCACGGTACGTGCCATCGTGGCGCGCATGCCTTATCTGCCGGCCGCGGGCCCCGACGACTGGCGCGCACACGAACTCGCCCGGCTCGATGACCCCGCCACCGCCGTGATCTCGCTCTATGCGCGGGGCCGCGACTATCACAAGGTGCTGCGCAACCGCCTGCAGCAGCTCGCCAGCCGCATCGAGGCCGCCATCGGACCGTTCGGCTATCGCGTGTTCACCGATTCGGCGCCGGTCATGGAGGTGGCGCTGGCCGCCCAGGGCGGGCTGGGCTGGCGCGGCAAGCACACGCTGCTGCTCGACCGCGACGGCGGCTCGATGTTCTTCCTCGGCGAGATCCTGGTCGATGTGCCCTTCCCGGCCGACGCGCCGGAGCCTGGCCACTGCGGCAATTGCCGCCGCTGCATCGATATCTGCCCGACCCAGGCCATCCTGGAGCCTTACCGGATCGACGCGCGCCGCTGCATCTCCTACCTGACCATCGAGCACAAGGGCGCCATCCCCGAGACGCTGCGCGCGCCGATGGGCAACCGCGTGTATGGCTGCGACGACTGCCAGCTGGCCTGCCCCTGGAACAAGTTCGCCCACCGCGCCACGCTGCCCGACTTTGACGTGCGCAATGGCTTCGACGCGCCCGACATGGCCGAGCTGTTCGGCTGGACCGAGGCGGAATTCAACCAGCGGCTGGAAGGCAGCCCGATCCGCCGCATCGGCCACGAACGCTGGCTACGCAACCTGGCGGTGGGGCTGGGCAACAGCCTGCGCGCGGCAAGTGCCAGCGGCGACGCGGCGCTGGCCGCCCGCATACGCGCCGCGCTGGCGGCGCGCCAGCCCGAGGCCAGCCCGCTGGTGCGCGAGCATATCGACTGGGCGCTGGCGCAGGATCGCGCCGCCGAGGCCCGCGCTAGCTGACCAGGGACAGCCAGAACGGCGTGGTCACGATGGCCAGCACGGTCATGACGGAAATCGTCGCCGCCACCATCGGCCCGTTGCCGCCCATGCGCACGGCCAGGATATAAGCGCTCGACGCGGTCGGCAGCGAGGCGAATAGCACCACGATCTGCGACTGCAACCCGGTCAGCGGCAACATCCGCCCCACCGCCCAGGCAAAGCAAGGCATGGCCAGCAGCTTGACTCCGCTCCACCACGCCACCGGCCCCATCGCGCCCGTGGCGCCGCTCATTTGCAGGCCGGCCCCTACCGTCATCAGCCCCAGCGCGGTCGATGCGGAGCCGAGCCGGTTCAGCGTCATTGCCACCACGTCCGGCGGGTGCAGGCCGATCAGGTTGGTCAGCAGGCCGCCAGCGGTGGCCAGGATCAGCGGGTTGCGCGCCAGTTCGCGCCACAGCCGGGTTTCGCCGTGGCGGGCCAGCGCCCAGACCGCGGCCACATTGCACAGCGGCACCGTGCAGCCCACGATCACCGCCATCATGGCCAGCCCCTCGCTGCCGCCCAGGCGCGCGGCCAACGCCAGCCCGATATACGAATTGAAGCGGAATGCGGTCTGCAGCCCGGAGGCGAAATCCAGCGGTTCGGGCCGCAGCACCCATTTGACGGCATAGCCGCCCACCATGCCGAATGCCGTGGTCAGCAGCGCCAGGCCGAGCATGGCGGAGGTGGAGGAGAAATCGAACTTGGCGCTGTTGGTGGACTGCAGCAGCAGCGCGGGGAACAGCACGAAGTACACCAGGCGCTCCACGCCCGACCAGAAGGCCCGATCGAACGCGGTGTAGCGCACCAGCAGCCAGCCTATCAGGATCAGGCTGAAATCAGGCACCAGCAGGAGAGCAGAAGACATCGTCTCGTTTTATTTATTGTGATGGCCGCCGCGTCACGCCAAGTGCAGACTAGGGCAGATACCAATTGGTATTGTTTCAGAAATCGACGAATATGGCACGTTCCGTCGTACCGTCCAGCTTCCATGTTTTCCCGTCGTACCCCGTCCGTGCGTGCATCGCTGCGCCGCCGCGCCAGCCAGCTGGCGCTCACCCTCTGCGTGGGCTCGGCCCTGGCCATGCCGCCGGGGCACGCGCGCGCCAACGTTGTCGAGGGGATGCGCATCGACGATGCGATCCGGGTCGGCGGCAAGGAACTGCAGCTCAATGGCACCGGGCTGCGCTCGGCGTTCATTCTCAAGGGCTATGTGGCCGCGCTTTACCTGCCGGAAAAGGCGCGCAACGCCACCGTGGTGCTGGGCGGCCACGGTCCCAAGCGCCTGCAGATCCGGCCGCTGCGCGAAGTCGCACCCGATACCTTTATCAAGGCGCTGAACGACGGGCTTCGCGAAAACCACAGCGAGCTCCAGCTGCAGCGGCTATCCGACCGCATGCTCCAGCTCAGGCAGACCATGGAGCAGATGGGCACGGCCCGCAAGGGCGACGTGATCAATTTCGACTTCTCGCCCGATGGCGGCACCATGGTCGCCATCAACGGCACGCCGCGCGGCAAGCCGATCCCGGGCGAGGATTTCTACCAGGCGGTGCTGCGCGTTTTCCTTGGCGACCATCCGGTCGACCGGGAACTCAAGCGCGGACTCCTGGGCGGTTGACCGCCAAGGGCGGCCACTAAGCCCGCCCGCCAGAACTCACGCCGCCGGCCTCGCCGCTCCGCCACCGCGGATGCCTGGCCGGCGTTCTTTACCTAGGGCGGGATATCCCCGCCCGGTCTTTTGACGGGAGACACGATCTCATGCAATCCAGCAAAATCGCACTGGCCCTGGGCCTGGCAGCCGCCGCCACCCTGGCGCAGGCACAAAGCTTCCCGAGCAAGCCGATCCGGCTGATTATCCCGTTCGCGCCCGGCGGCACCACGGATATCGTGGGCCGTGGCGCGGCCGACCAGATGAGCCGCATCCTGGGCCAGCCCGTGGTGGTGGAAAACCGCGCCGGCGGCGGCGGCTCGATCGGCGCCGACGCCATCGCCAAGGCCGCGCCCGACGGCTACACCATCGGCATCTCCACCGTGTCCACCATGGCGGTCAACCCGGCTTGCAATCCCAAGCTGTCGTATGACCCGATCAAGGACTTCAAGCCCATCACCAACCTGGCCAACGTAGCCAACGTGATCGCGGTCAACCCGAATTTCCCGGCCAAGGACTACAAGGAGTTCCTGGCTGCGCTGAAGGCCAATCCGGGCAAGTATTCGTACGCCACATCCGGCACCTGCGCCTTCGGCCACATGCTGGGCGAGCAGTTCAAGGTCTCGACCAAGACCTTCATGGTCCATATCCCCTACCGCGGCGCGGGCCCGGCACTGAACGACGTGCTGGCCGGCCAGGTACCCATCATGGTCGACAACCTGCCCTCCTCGATGCCCTACATCAAGGCCGGCAAGCTGCGCCCGATCGTGGTGGCATGGAACAAGCGGATCGACGCGCTGCCGAACGTGCCGACCTTCGGCGAACTGGGCCTGAAGGAGCCGAACGACCCGGCCTGGTACGGGCTGGTGGCCCCGGCCGGCACGCCTGACGACGTCATCAAGAAGCTCAATGAAGCCGCCGTCAAGGCACTGCAGGACAAGGACTTCCAGCAGCGCCTGCGCGCCGCCGGCGCCGAACCCTCGGGCAACACCCCGGCGGAGCACGCGGCCGAGATCAAGAAGGAATTCGAAAAGATGAAACACCTGGTCAAGGTGCAGAACATCAAGCTGGAGCAGTGATACCGCGCCTGCCGGCATGAACGCCAGGCTTCAGCGCATCGTTGGCCCCCGATACGGGGGCCTTTTTATTTGGCGGGCATTTGCGCCCCGGTGCCGCTTATTCGAGCGTGACGTTGGCGGACTTGATCACCCCCGCCCACATCTTGCGGTCCTGCGCCAGGAAGCTGGCGAAGTGCTCAGGCGTATCGCCCACCGGTTCGGAGCCGAACTCCGCCAGTTTCTTCTTCACCTCCGGCCGCGCCAGCGCTTTCACCAGTTCCTTGTTGAAGCGCTCCACAACCGGCTTTGGCAGGTCCCTGGGGCCGAAAATGCCCTGCCAAGTGGGCATGTCGAAGCCCTTGAGCCCGCTTTCCGCCAGCGTCGGCACGCCGGGCAGCAACGCGGAGCGCGTGCTGCCGGTGACGGCCAGCGCCTTGACCTTGCCAGCCTGGACCAGGCTGGCTGCCGTGGTGATATTGTCCACGGTCATGGCGATATGCCCGCCCATCAGGTCGGTGATGACCGGGGTGGCGCCCTTGTACGGCGCATGGACCATGTCGATCCCGAGCCGGTGCAGCATGGTCTCGGCGATCAGGTGATTGGAGGTGCCGACGCCCGACGTGCCGAAGGTGGCCGACGGGGTCCGCTTCACGTAGGTGACGAAGTCGGCCATGTTCCGCACCGGCAAGGTGGGGGCGACGATCACCACATTGGGTTGCGTGGCGAGCATCACGATGGGCGTGAAATCCTCCACCTTGTAGGGCGTTCCCTTGGGATTGAGCAGATGGCTCACGGCCATCGCGCCGGCGGCACCCATGCCGATGGTGTAGCCATCCGCCGGGGACTTCGCAACCTTGTCGGCGGCGATATTGCCACCGGCGCCGGGCACGTTCTCCACCACCACGGGAACCCCCAGGCTGTCCGACAGCGGCGCCTGCACCAGCCGCGCCAGCAGGTCCGCCGAGCCGCCCGGCGCAAAACCGACCAGCAGCCGTACCGGCCTTGCTGGCTTCCACTCCTGCGCCTGCGCAACCGATACCGTCGATACCGCGGCCATGCCTACGCCCACCGTCAGCAAGCCGCGTAGCAGCGGCCGCATGCGTTTCACCAGCTTTTCCATCTTGAGTCGCGCTCCAGCTATGTCATGGGCAATGGGTAACAGGTCTGCCGGGTTGCCCGCACCCCGGTTAGTCGGCTTATGCCCGCGCGGCATCAGTGCGATCGAGCACCTGCGCCAGCACGGTGGCCACCATGCGGTTCGACAGCAATACCGGTGCCTGCGCATGCCGCGCCACCTCAAGGCGCATCGCCTCGGTGAAGCCCATGCAATGCATGACGATCAGGTCGCAGCCGCGCAGGGCTTCGCCGGCCTGCGCGAAGCGTCCGCTCATGGCATCGAGATAGGGCGAGGCGTGGGTCACGCGCAGCTCGCAAGGCACCGGCTGGATCAGGTGAAAGTCCTTCACCTGCGCTTCCAGCGGCAGCACGATGCCAAGACGCTTGCAACCTGATGCAAGCGCCACGGTGAGGTGATCCACCACCTGCTGGGGCTCCACCACCAGCGTGTTCAGCGGCGGCAGCGCCGTGCCGGTGCATAGCGGCACCAGCACATCGAAGCGGCCGTCGTCCAGCGATTGCAGCAGCCGCGCGAGGCGCGCTTGCGCAACGGGCTTGCCGACCACCGCCTGGCTGCCGTCGCGCATGCGGGTGGCAAAGCGATACTCGCCGGCGCCCGGCGCCATTGCCGCGATGCCGGCGGCGTCCAGCGCGTCGAGAATGCCGAACTCCTCCGCCACCACCGGCATGCGAAGGTCGGCCATCATCTGCGGCACCACATCCACACGCGGCGACTGCCCGATGGTGACGAATCCCACGCGCGGTTCACGGCGGGCCGGCATCATGCTTCACGCCCCACCGTTTGCAGATGCGCCAGCGAGCCGTAGCGGCGCAGCAATTCGGCCCACTCGGCTTCATCGTAGAAGGCGCAGTTGCCAGGGCCGAACAGTTTGGCCACTTCAATGCAGAAGCGCGTGGCCACGTCGAGGTCGAAGGCGTTGGTCACGCCGGTGGCGCAGCCCGGCACCGTGGTCTGCGCGGTCAGCGCCACGCCGATCACGGGCGCGGTGGTGACGATGCCCGGCTGCATGATGGAGTTGACGTGCCAGAGGCCGTTTTCATATGGCGTGATGTCCTGCGTGGTCAGCGGCAGCACGGCCGGCAGTTCGCCGCTGACCCAGCCCATCACGTCCAGCATGCGCTCGGGCAGGCGCAGCAGCCAGCCCTCCTTGGCCACCGGCGTGAGCGCCACGCCGCGGCGGTTGACGAAGCGGTTGCCCCGCGTGGTGTCCACCGACAGGATGGCGGCCATCCCGGCATGCACCTCATGCGACATCATCCTGCGCATTGCGAAAGGCGATTTCATCATCGGCACCGGATGGTGCGGCCGCGTGGCCGCGTGCGGGCAGATATGGGTGTGAATCCGCACCGGCCCGGCCAGCACGTCGCCGGTGGCAGCCATGTCGGCCAGCTTGAGCGCGGCGGCAATCGCAACGATGGCGCCATCCGCATCCGAAACCAGCCCGGTCACGGCCGGGCGCGCACCCACGCCCCCGAGCCGCCCGACCAGGCCAAGCGCCGGCAAGCCGGGGTCCCGGCCTGGCAGCGTGCAGGCGAGGAAATCCGTGTACAGCCCGCCCTCTTCCACGCGCGTGACAGTGACATCGGCCACGCCGCGCGCACGCAGCAGCGCGGCGACCGTCTCGCCGTCGACCGTTGCCGCCGAGAGCAACTCGATCGACTCAATAACCTGCTTCATCGACATCCTGCCTGACCTCCCGCGACTCGCGCGCTCATTTCCAATTGGCCCTGCCCTGCTTACTCTGGAAGCACCAGTGCGCCCGGCGCAACGTCCCAGGTGGACGGCCCCTTGAACCAGCGCGCCTGGTGCGGCCCGCCCATGTCGAACCGCTCGCCGGAAACGCGCAGCCAGTTGCCCTCCGGCAAACCCAGTACGGGCATATGCGGCGCCAGCGTGGTGAACTCCGCCAGGCGCTGGTCGCGCGTTTCCCCGCGGAAACCAGGCACGGTGAGATTGAAGTAGTGCGGATTGATCTGGAACTGCACCAGCCCGAGCGCGTCGAAGCCGCCCGGATAGACCACCGGCATGTCGTTGGTGGTGCAAATGCTCGGGCAAGCCAGATTGGATCCCGCGCTCCAGCCCAGATAGCGGGCGTGCCCGGCGGCAACGCGCGCGGAGATCGCGGCGAGCAGTCCGCGCTCGCGCAGGCATTGCAGCAGGCGGAAGGTATTGCCACCGCCGACCACGATCAGCTCGGCCGTGTCGATGGCGGCAATGGCGGCCCCTGCATCGGCCGCGCGATGCAGCGAGTGCGTGGCCAGGCCCAGCGGCGACAGTGCATCGCGCACGAGGGCTTCGTAGTCGTCCCATTCGCGCGTCACGCCCGCGAAAGGAATGAAGCATGCCTGCCGGCGTCCGCCAGCCAGTTCGGCGATCGCGTCGTGTGCATGGACGAGGTAGCCCTCGTCGCTGCTTGAATTGCTCAGTAACAGTAATTCCATGGGAGTGTGGGGATCTTCTGCGTTATTCATCCGCGAGTGCCGGCGGGTCGCGCCACAGCGGGTCGCCAATGCGCTGGCCGAGGGCAGCTACCGCCTCCACCAGCGCGTCGCGCAATGCCTGCGCCTGCGCCTGGCCGACCTGCATGGCGGTAAAGGACAAGCACAGGCCGCGCAGGTCGCCCGACGCCGGATCGGCAATCGTGGTGGCAACCGCGCCGATGCCCGGCATGCCTTCGTTGATGGCGATCGCGCTGCGCTCCGCGCGCGCGGCCGCCACGCGCTCACGCAATTCCCCCACCGTCGCGGGGCAACCGGCCGGGGCATCCGGCAGCTTCTTGCCGGCCAACTTGCCGTAGCGCTCGCTGAACGCCTCGCCGGACAGGCGCGACAGCAGCACGCGCCCCATCGCCGTGGTGAAGGCGGACCGGCGCGTACCGGGCGGGGACAGCACCTGGACGGGATTGCTGCCGTTCAGGCGCTGCAGCACCACGGTGTCGGTGCCGTCGAGCATGGAAAGGTAGGCGGTAAAACCGGTGGATTCCGAGAGCGCCGCCAGCAGGTCACGGCATTGCTCGTCGAAGGGATGTGCCTGGGTGGCCGCTTGCGCCGCGCGGATCAGCAGTACGCCAGGGCGATAGCGCCGCGTGGCTGGATGCATCTCCAGCAGGCGGTATTTCACCATTTGGGCGAGCAGGCGCGACGCGGAACTCTTGGCCAGGCCGAGTTCGTCGGTGATGTCGTTAAAGACAATCTCGTGCCGGCCCTGTTCGAACAGGCCCAGCACGCTTTCGACGCCTTCAAGAATGCTCATGCGGGATCTTTCCCTTCGGGCCGCACCCGTCACCCGGCGGTGCGGCCGGCTAGAATTTCTGGTTCCGTTTTTTGGAACCTTGGTTCCGTTAAATGGTTGTTCGGAAAAATTCTAGCTGTATTGAAGGAAAGATTCAACAGATGCTGCGCCGTATGGCGCCGTTCCGGCCCCGTCAGGCCGGAACGGCCATCTTGCCCAGCAGCGCCTCGACCTCCGCAACCGTGGGCGAATACGCCCCCGCCCGCGTAGCCGCCACCGCCGCGCTAGCCGCCGCCCATCGCGCCTGCCGCGCCGGTGTCGCCCCGGGATCCAGCAGCAATCCCGCCATCCACCCTCCCATGGCGGCATCGCCGCAGCCCACGGTGTCGACCACATCGACGGCAAACACCGGCTGTTCGCAAACCGCATCTCCATGCAGCAGCGTCATGCCATCGGCGCCGCGCGTCAGCAGCACGCTCGCGCGCGGGGCCAGCGCCCTGAGCGCGGCCAGCGCGGCGTGTTCATCCAGTGCCGGATACAGGCCGCGCAGGTCCTCGTCCGAGACCTTGATGTAGTCCGCCAGGCCGGCGAGATGCGCAAAGACCGCCTGGTACGCCGGCGCGCGCATGGGCATGCGGAAATTGGGGTCGAAGGCGATGCGCTTGCCCGCCGCCGCTGCTTGCGTGGCTTCTTCGCAAAGGCGCGCGGCCAGCGGCTGGCGCGCCAGGCTCAGCGAGCCGAAATGCACCGTGCGCGCGGCCTGGCGCCAGCCCTGCGGCAAACGCGCGGGATCGAAGTAGAGATCGGCGCTGTCGTCGCCCACGAAGAAGTACTGCGGCGGGTGCTGCGCGCCGACAAAAGCCAGCAGCGGCGAGCGTTCGACGCGCTGCAGGAAACGCAGGTCAAGGCCGGCGTCCTCGCTGGCCAGGGCGAGCTGGTCGCCCAGCGCGTCGCAACTGATCGCGCCGGCGAACGCGGTGGGAATGCCCAGCCGCGCGCCCACGCGGGCTACGTTCCAGCATGAGCCGCCGGGCAGGCCGAGCCAGTCCTGACCGCCCTGGTGGACCATATCGGTCAACGCCTCGCCGAAGACGACGTACGCAGGCCATGGTGTCGTTGTCATTGCATCCTCTACTGTGTTGGATAGCGGCCGCGCGCCGCGCCTCAGCCTTGCCACGCCGACGCCGCGGCCAGCGCGCGCCGGATCAGGCCGGCGGTGGAAGCATCGTGGGGCCGCACCGGTCCGCCGTCGAGCTCGCAGGCGATCGGCCCAGCCAGTTGCTTGCCGAGTTCCACGCCCCACTGGTCGAACGAATTGATGTTCCAAAGCACGCCCTGCACGAAGGTGCGGTGCTCCGAGAGCGCAATCAGCGCACCCAGGTGCCAGGGATCGAGCCGCTGCAGCAGCAAGGTATTGCTGGGCCGGTTGCCCTCGAACACCATGTGCGGCACCAGCGCCTCGTCCCGCACGCCCAGCGCCCTGACCTCCTCGGCGGTGCGGCCGCGCAGCAGCGCCTCGCCCTGCGCGAAGCAGTTGGCGAGCAGCTTGCCATGGTGGCCGGGCATCGCGTACGCCGGTTCGAGCGCGGCGATGAAATCCACCGGCATCCAGTGCGAACCCTGGTGCACCATCTGGAAGTAGGCATGCTGGCCGTTGGTGCCGGTGGTGCCCCACACCACGGGCGCAGTGCCTTGCGCGGCGGCGGCGCCGTCGAGCTGCACGGACTTGCCGTTGCTCTCCATCTCAAGCTGCTGCAGGAAGGCCGGCAGCAATTCGAGCGGCTCGCAGTACGGCGCCACGCAGCGGCTGCCGGTGCCCAGGAAGCTGCGATACCAGACATCGAGCAGGCCGAGGATCATCGGCATGTTGCGCGGCGCGCCGGCCTCGGCAAAATGCCGGTCCATGGCGCGGGCGCCGTCAAGCAACTGGCGGAAGCGATCGAAGCCGACCACCAGCGCAATCGACAGGCCCACCGCCGACCACAGCGAGAAGCGCCCGCCCACCCAGTCCCAGAACGGGAACATGTTGACGGGATCGATGCCGAACGCCACCACGGCCTCCCGGTTGGTGGAAACCGCGACGAAATGGCTTGCCAGCTGCGCCTGCGGCACGCCGTGGCGCAGGAACCAGGCGCGCGCGGTCTGCGCGTTGGCCATGGTCTCGAGCGTGGTGAAGGTCTTGGAGCAAACCACCACCAGCGTGCTGGCGGCATCCAGCCGCGCGAGCACCGCGGCGAGATCGCTGCCGTCCACGTTGGCGACGAAATGCATGCGCGGCCCTTCGCTATCCAGGTGCGCGAGCGCGCGGCAGACCATGCGCGGACCCAGGTCCGAGCCACCGATGCCGATATTGACCACATCGGCAATCACGCGGCCATTCCAGCCGCGCCATGTGCCGCCGCGCACCGCGCCGGCGAAGCGTTCCATCTGCGCCAGCACCGCGGCCACGTCGCCGGCCACCGGCACGCCCTGCGCATGGAAACCATCCTCCGGCCACGCGCGCAGCGCCATGTGCAGCGCGGCGCGGCGCTCGGTGGTATTGACCGCTTCGCCGCGGTACATCGCATCGCGCCGCGTGGTTACGCCCGCCTCGCTGGCGAGTTCGAACAACAGCGCCATCGTGGTGTCGGTGACGCGGTTCTTGGCATAGTCCAGCGTCAGGCCGGCCGCCTCGGCCACGAAGCGGGCACCGCGGGCTTCGCCCTGCTCGCCGTCGAACCAGTCGCGCAGGTGGGCATCGCGGATGACTTGGGCATGCGCCTGCAGCCGTTGCCAGGTGGGCAGGTGGTGGGACATATTGGACATCGGTTCAACTCCTGTACTCGCCGCCGCCCTGGCCATGGCAAGGGCGGCGGTATCCCTCAAGCTGACTTCACAGCTCTTCATGCCAGACCGCGCCATCGCGCGAAGGCAGCGCGCTCGACGCGGCCGGCCCCCAGGTGCCCGCGGTGTAGAGCTTGGGCGCGAGATTGCTCTGCGCCCATGCCTGCTGGATGGGCGCGACCCAGCGCCAGGCCTGTGCCTGTTCGTCACGCCGCACGAAGAGCCCGAGACGGCCCCGGATCACGTCAAGCAGCAGGCGCTCGTAAGCCCCGGTCTTGCGCTCATGGCGACCGCCCTGCCCGCGCGGCAACATGCGTTGCAGATCCAGCGTGGCGGGCTGCAGCGCCTGGGTGTCGCCAGGATGCTTGACCAGGAAATGCAGGCGGATGCTTTCCTCCGGCTGCAGCGTGATCACCAGCCGGTTGCCGGGCTCGTGGTCGAGCGGGCGCGGGAACAGGGAATACGGCACGTCGCGGAACTGGATCACGATCTCCGCCACGCGCGACTGCATGCGCTTGCCGGTGCGCAGGTAAAACGGCACGCCGGCCCAGCGCCAGTTGGCGATCTCCGCCTTGATGGCGACGAAGGTTTCGGTCTGGCTGTCGGGCGAGACGGCCGGCTCGTTCACGTAGCCCGGCACCGCATCGCCGCTCGCCGCGCCGCGGCAGTACTGTCCACGTACCACTTTCTCCGCCACCTCGTTCAGCGCGATCGGCTTGAGCGCCTTCAGGATCTTGAGCTTCTCGTCGCGGATGGCGTCCTCGGACAGGCTGGAGGGCGGCTCCATCGCCACCATGCACAGCAGTTGCAGCAGGTGGTTCTGCACCATGTCGCGCAACGCACCGATGCCGTCGTAGAACGCGCCACGCTTTTCCACACCGATTTCCTCGGCGATGGTGATCTGCACATCGCGCACCCATTCGCGCCGCCACAGCGGCTCGAACAGGACATTGCCGAAGCGCATCGCCATCAGGTTCTGCACCGATTCCTTGCCCAGGTAATGATCGATGCGATAGATCTGGTCTTCGGCAAAATGGCGCGCCACCGCGGAGTTGATCGCGTCGGACGAGGCCAGGTCATGACCCAGCGGTTTCTCCAGCACGATACGCACGCCGGCGTGATTAAGCCCCGTGCGGGCCAGATGGTCGCAGATCGGCACGAACAGGTGCGGCCCCGTGGCCAGGTAGAACACCACCACCGGGGCGGCGCGCGCGCGCACCAGTTCGGCCAGGGAATCGAAACCGTCCGGCGCGTTGGCATCCACCTGCAGGTAAAGAATGCGCTCGGCAAACGAGCGCCATGTTTCGTCGGCCGCGGCCGCCGGCAGCGCGGGACGCACCTTGGCCTCCAGCATGGTCAGGTAGGCTTCCTGGCCGAGCGGCTGGCTGCCCAGCGCGAGGATGCGCCCGCGCGGATGCAGCGAGCCCACGCAGTGCGCGTCGAACAGCGCCGGCAGCAGCTTGCGCGTGGCCAGGTCCCCGGTGCCGCCGAACAGCACGAAGTCGAATTCGGGTACTGCGCCTACAGCATTGCTTTGCATCATGTCACCAGTCGGTTGGTTATTCGATTCATCGGTTTGAAGCGGGTTGGCGTGGCCGCTGGCCACGCTAGCGCGGCGCGGACCAGCCCTTGTAGTCGTTCACATTGGCGCGCGTAACCAATGCAGGCGGCAGCAACACGGTGCGGCTTGCGGGCGGCCTGCCGTTCATCAGCCCCACGCCGATCTCCACCGCGGTGCGCGAGATGGCCCAGGGGTCCTGGCTGGCCGAGGCCTCGACCAGGGTGTTGGCCTTGAGCGCGGCCTCGATATCGGGCGCGCCGTCGACCGAGGCGATCAGGATGCCGCGCCGGTTCAACTGGCGCGCGGCCAGGTCGGCGCCGACCGCCTGCGGGTCGTTGATGGTGAACACCGCATCGACCTTGGGGAAACGGGTCAGGTAAAGCTGCATGACGTTCAGCCCGCCCTCGCGCGAGCCCTTGGCATCCTGGTCGTCGGAGAGCACATGGATACCGGGGTGCTTGCCCAGCACGGTCTTGCAGCCCTTCACGCGATCCAGCACCGCGGACACCGGCGGGCCGTTCTGAATGATCAGGTTGCCGCGCCCGCCCAGCCGCTCGGCGAGGAAGCCGCAGGCAAGCTCGCCGGCCTGGGTGTTGTCGGTCTGCACCGTGGCGTCGGCGCCCGCCGCCGCCACGTCCACCGCCACCACCACGATGCCGGCCTTGCGCGCCTTCTTCACCGCCGGTTCGATGGCACGCGCATCGGCCGCGTTGATCAGGATCAGGTCCACCTTGGACACGATGAAACTGTCGATATGCGAGAACTGCTTGTTGAGGTCGTAGTCGGCGGACAGCACCGTGACCTTGACCTCCGGGTTGATCTTCCTGGCCGCGGCTTCGGCGCCGTGCGCCAGCGCGACGAAGTACGGATTACCGAGCGAGCCGAGCGTGACGCCGACCTTCTTCAACGGCTTTTGCGCGGCCGCGGGCGCCGACGCCGGGTCCGGCGCGCCCTGCGCCGCCGCGCCGGTGCACAGTACGCTCATTGCCGCCAGCGTGAGTGCCGCCAGGTAATGCTTGGACATGTCGTGTCTCCAGTAGCCGGTGTGTTCAGCGCAAGCGCATCAGGTACGTGCCGAGCCCTTGCGGCGGTAGCGGTCGAGCGCCACCGCGCCGATGATCACCAGGCCCTTGATGATGTACTGCCAGATATCGGACACGCCCAGCAGCACCAGCCCGTTGGACAGCACCGCGATGATCAGCGCCCCCACCAGCGTACCGACGATCGAGCCGGTGCCGCCGACGAAGCTGGTGCCGCCAAGGATGACCGCCGCGATCGCGTCGAGCTCATACGACTGGCCCAGTTGCAGGCCGTTGGCGGCGTACAGCCGCGAGGCGGACATCACGCCGCCGAGGCCGGACAGCAAACCCGAGACCGCATAGACGAACAGCAGCACGACCCACACCTTGATGCCGGACAGCCGCGCCGCTTCCGCATTGCCGCCCACCGCGTAGATCTGCAGGCCCAGCACGGTACGGCGCAGCACGAACCACGACACCCCCACCACGGCGAAGGCGATGATCACCAGCCAGGGCACGCCCAGCACCTCTGCGTTGCCGATGAAGGCGAAGCCGATATCCGGGTTGTAGATCGTGCTGTCGTTGCCGACCAGCCGCGCCAGCCCGCGCACGGCGGTCAGCGTGCCGAGCGTAACAATGAACGGCGGCAGTTTCATGAAAGCGACCAGGGCCCCGTTGACGATGCCGAACAGCAAGCCGCACAGCAGCGCGGCCGGCACGCTCAGCATGCCTAGCTGCGGCGACAGCGATGCCAGCATCGCCACCACCGCGGAGATCGACAGGATCGACCCCACAGACAGGTCGATGCCGCCAGTCAGGATCACGAAGGTCATGCCCGCGGCCAGCACCATATTGATCGAAGCTTGCTGCGCGATGATCGACAGGTTCTGCCAGCCGGCGAAGTTCTCGGTGAGCACCGTGAAGCCGATGCACAGCAGCACCAGCACCGGCAGCATGCCGAGCGCGCGCAGGCGCTCCTGCGTGGTGATGCGGCCGAGGGACGCCGACGGCGCGGCCGGACCGGAGGAAGGAACGGGACGGGTGATGGATTCGTGCATGGTTGTCTCCTGCGCCGGCGGCTGCGGGGATCTGCAGGGCGGCGTCAATATCTCTTGCGGGTGGCGGAGAGGCTCCGCCCTGTCTCAGTGCAGCATGCTGCTTGTTGCGTTGCCCGCGGCGGCATTGACGGCCGCGGCCAATGGCGTGCCAGTCCAGCCCGCCGCCGGCTGCGCCGCGCCCGTCGCCAGCGCAATGATGCGTTCCTGGGTTTCGGCGGCGCTGCTGGCAGGGCGGACCTCGCCGGCCAGCGCACCTTCGCGCATGACCAGTACGCGATCGCACAGGCCCACTACTTCGGGCAGCTCGCTGGAGATCATCAGGATCGCCACGCCGCTCTCGGCCAGCGCGTTGATCAGGCGGTAGATTTCCGACTTGGCGCCGATATCCACGCCACGGGTGGGCTCATCGAGGATCAGCACGCGCGGCTGGATTTCCAGCAGCCGCGACAGCATCACCTTCTGCTGGTTGCCGCCCGACAGCGCACCCACATTGACCTGCGCATGCGCGACGCGGATGCCGAGCGTGTCGATGGCCTCCGTGGTCCGCCGGCGCGCGGCCGGCCGGTTCAGGCGTCCAAGCCCGAGGGCATCGCGCGCGGCCACGATAAGGTTGATGTTCTCGAGCACGCTCTGGTCGAGAAACAGGCCTTGCAGCTTGCGGTCCTCGGTCAGGTAGGCAATGCCGGCATCGATGGCCTGGCGCGGGCCGCCGGGTGGCAGCGTGACCATCCCGGCCGGGCTTGCAATGCGCACCTCACCGCGCGTACGCACATCGGCGCCGAACACCAGCCGCGCCAGTTCCGTGCGGCCCGCGCCGACCAGGCCCGCCAGTCCCAACACCTCGCCGGCACGCAGATCAAAGCTGCAGCCCTTGACGCGGCGCCCGTCCGCTATATCGCGCACCGACAACATCACCTCGCCCTGGCGCGACTGGCCATGCGTCTTGGTATAGAAGCCCGACAGGTCGCGCCCCACCATCATCTTGACCAGCGCCGCCTGCGACAGGTGATCGCGGTCCAGCGTGCCGACGAAGCAGCCGTCGCGCAGCACCGTCACGCGATCGGCCAGTTCGTCGATCTCGGCCATGCGGTGGCTGATATAGAGGATCGCCATGCCTTCGCCGCGCAACTGGCGGATCAGCGCGAACAGGCGGTCCGTCTCGTGCGTGGACAGCGGCGTGGTGGGTTCGTCCATCACCAGGATGCGCGCTTCGAAGTGCACGGCACGCGCAATCTCGACCAGCTGGCGTTGCGCGATCGACAGGCTGGAGACACAGGCAACGGGCGAGAAATCCGCGCCGAGCCGGGCCAGCGTCGGCTCGCAGGCGCGCGCCATTTCGCCGCGCGCCACCAGCCCGCGCCGTTGCAGCGCGCGGCCAAGGTAGATGTTCTCCGCCACGCTCAGGTTGGGCGCCAGGCTCAGCTCCTGGTAGATCACCGCCACGCCGAGGTCGCGCGCGGATTGCGGCCCGTCGATCTCCACCCGTTGCCCGTCGATATGGCATTCGCCGCCGGGATCCGCGGTGTAGGCACCGGACAGGATCTTCATCAGGGTCGACTTGCCGGCACCGTTTTCACCCATCAGGGCATGGACCTCGCCGGCATAGGCGGTCAGCTCGACATTGCGCAGCGCGCGCACGCCGGGGAAGGTCTTGCAGATATTGCGCAGCGCCAGCAAGGGCGGCCTGGCACACGCGCCGGAAAAATCGGACAGGTCAGACGATGGCATGGTTGGCCTCCGGAATCATGGCGGATGCGCCCCTGAGCATTTCGGCCCGCGGCGAGAAGTTCATGAACATTGGCAGCGAGGCGGCACCCACCGCGCCGGCGTTGGCACCGAAGCAACCACGCACCACGCGCGGCGGGCGCCGCGCCTCCGGCGCGCCCTCGTCCAGTTCGGTCTGCAGGCGCCCGATCAGCGCCGCCACGAGGCCGGCATCGATGTCGGCGTCAAGGATGATCAGCGGCACGTCGAGCACCGCCAGCGCGGACTGCATAGCCGGCGCGAGCGCGTCGATGCAGTCTTCCAGCCACTCCCCCACCGCCGGATGCTGGTTGCGCACCTGCGCTTCCAGATCCGCGTGGCCGTCGATGGTCACACCGTGATGGCGCAGGTGCCGGGTCAGCGCATTGAGCGAAGCGCGTGCCAGCAGGATGTCGCGCCGCTTGCCGGTGCGCGGCGCCGAGGCCAGCGTGCCCGGCTGGACCGGCATCATGCCGATATCGCCGGCATTGCCCGACACGCCGCGCACGCAGTCGCCGTTGAGCGCCACGCCGCCGCCGATGGCCGGGCCGAGGAAGACATAGAGGAAACTCTGCGCGTGGTGGCGGCCGTAGAACAGTTCGGCCACGGCGGCGGCGGTCCCGTCGTTCTCGCCGAACACCGGCATGTCCGTGGCGTCCGCCAGTTCGGCGGCGAAGTCCACCGCATCCCAGGCGCGGAAGGTGGCTTGTGAAGCCTCGTCCTGCAGATCCAGTTCGCGCAGCCAGGCGCCGAGGTTGTAGGGCTGGGCCACGCCGATGCCGAGCAGGCGCTTGCGTTCGGCCGGCGTCAGCTGCGCGCGCAGCGCGGCCACGTCGCCGCGCACGATCTCGAGCGCCTGATCCGGGTGCGGCAGGATCATCTGGTGGGCGCGGGTGGCGAGGATCTCGCCGCCGAAATCCACCATCACGCACTCGATGCTGGCGCGGTCCAGCCGCACGCCGATGCCGAACGCCCCCTTCGGCTGCAGGCGGATCAGGCTGGCCGGCTGGCCACGCTGCCCGTCCTGCCTGCGGCCGGCGACTTCGATCAGGCCATCCTCGGTCAGCGTCTGCACGATGCTGCCCACCGCCGTGTTGGTGAGCTGGGCCATGCGGGCGAGATCGGCCTTGGACGCCTCCCCGGCCCGGCGCAGCGCCAGCAGCAGCGCGCGCTCGTTGTACAGCCGCAGGCTGGCGGAATTCACGCCGCGGCCGGCCTTGGCACTGTTCATATCGTCTCCGGTGTTGTTCTGGGCGCCGCCTGGATCACAGGACGGATTCGCCGCTGCATTAATTAATTCAATTTGAATTAAATAATACGGAGAGGCAGAACTCAAGGAAGGGGAAACCCGCAGGCAAGCGGTTGCATGCCTCCACCAAAGCGCCGCCCGAGCGCCTCGCACGCCACCGGGCATCCCACCGGCTCCGCCATGCTCTAAAATCCAGGCTCGCGCCTTCCGCACCCTGCCATGGACTCCATCTTCGACGCCATCCTTCCCGCGCCTTTCGGCAAGATCGGCGTGCGTACCGACGGCGAAACCATCCGCGAGATCGTCTACCTGCCCGAGAGCATGAAGCTCATCGAACCCGCCAATGCGGTCGCGCGACGGCTGGCGCGGCAACTCGAGGCCTACTACGCCGATCCGGATGCCCCCTTCGATATCCCGCTGGCGCCGGTCGGCAGCGCCTTCCAGCGCCGGGTATGGCAAGCCATCGCGAGCGTGCCGCGCGGCAAGGTCACCACCTATGGCGCCGTGGCGCGGCAGATCGCCAGCGCGCCGCGCGCGGTCGGGCAGGCGTGCGGGGCCAATTACTTCCCGGTGGTGATTCCCTGCCACCGCGTGGTCGGCGCCAGCGGCATCGGCGGCTTTGCCAACCACCAGGGCGATGGCTTCTTCCTTGACATCAAACGCTGGTTGCTGATCCACGAAGGGGTGATGCTGGCATGAACGATATCGCCTCCGTCGAAGGCGGCACCGAAGCCCAGGACAGCCCCGAGCTGCTTGCCGACCTGGACCTGGTCCACCGTTTCTGCGATGCGCTGTGGCTGGAAGACGGGCTGGCGCGCAACACCATCGACGCCTACCGGCGCGACCTGACGCTGCTTTCGCGCTGGCTGCATGGCACGGCTACGGCCACGCTGCTGGGGGTGAACGATGCCGCCCTCAATGGCTACTTCGCATCGCGCCACCTCGAGACGCGCGCATCGTCGGCCAACCGGCGGCTCACCGTGTTCAAGCGTTTTTACCAGTGGGCGGTGCGCGAGCACATGATCACGGCCGATCCCTGCCTGCTGCTGCGCCCGGCCAAGCAGCCGCCGCGCTTTCCCAAGACGCTGACCGAAGCCCAGGTCGAAGCCCTGCTTGAAGCGCCCGACACCGCCACTCCGCTCGGCTTGCGCGACCGCACCATGCTGGAGCTGATGTACGCCAGCGGATTGCGCGTGTCCGAGCTCACGCAGATGAAGACCATCGAAGTCGGCCTCAACGAAGGCGTGGCGCGCGTGGTCGGCGGCAAGGGCAACAAGGAACGGCTGGTTCCCTTCGGCACCGAAGCCGGCGACTGGCTACGCCGCTACCTCGCCGAAGGCCGGCCCGCGCTGCTGGGCGAGCGCGCCTGCGACGCGCTGTTCGTCACCCAGCGCGGCGAGGGCATGACGCGGCAGGCCTTCTGGCACCTGATCAAGCGCCACGCGCGCGACGCCGAGATCTACGCGCCGTTGTCCCCGCATACGTTGCGGCATGCCTTTGCCACCCACCTGCTCAACCACGGCGCAGACCTGCGCGTGGTGCAGTTGCTGTTGGGGCATGCCGATATTTCCACTACGCAGATCTATACGCATGTGGCGCGCGAGCGCTTGCGGGATCTGCATCAGCAGCATCATCCGCGCGGGTAGGTTTTTTTGCGCGGTCATTGCGAACAGTCATTCCATCATGAGCAAGTCCAAACACGTTTCGGAAACCCCCGCTACCCAGTTCCTCAAGCAGCATGGCGTTGCCTTTGGCGAACATGCCTATGACTATGTCGAGCATGGGGGCACCGGGGAGTCGGCGCGCCAGCTTGGCGTGGATGAACATGCCGTGATCAAGACGCTGGTGATGGAGGACGAGAAGGCGCAGCCGATGATCGTGCTGATGCACGGGGATTGTTCGGTGTCGACGAAAAACCTGGCTCGGCAGACGGGGCGCAAGAGCGTGCAGCCGTGCAAGCCGGAGGTGGCGCAGCGGCATAGCGGGTATATGGTGGGGGGTACTTCGCCGTTTGGGACGCGCAAGCGGATGCCGGTGTTTGTGGAGGCTGGGGTGCTGGCGATGGGGCGGATCTATATTAATGGGGGGCGTAGGGGGTATCTGGTTAGTATTGATCCGCAGGTGTTGGTGGGGTTGGTGGGGGCTGAGGTGGTGGAGTGTGCGTTGGTGGATTGAGGGGGACTTGGTTGGGGTTGGGGGGCAAAACCGTTGGTTTTTTATTGCGGGGTTGGGATTGGTTTTGGCGGTGTTGGTTGTTGCACCCAACAGCGTACGACATCCCCCTGCGGGGGACGCCGGTCACTCTTCTTTGCCTCGGCAAAGAAGACTAACGAGAAGAAAGCCGACCCTGCCGGGGGCAGAGCAATCAGGCTGTTCGGCGGCAGTGATTCCGTCGTGCGGGCAGTGGCTTCGGCTGACATGTCCTACCGGTTTCCCCGCTGCACCACTGCGCGCCACACGGGTTTCGTGGTGCAGCCCCTGATGGCGGGTGCCCTGCCCATTCGGCCATCTGCCGTACGCGGTGCAAACGGCCGCGAATCTTCGAGATTTACTGGTTTCGTGGTTTTGTCTCTGACGGCAAGCGCAGTGATTGTTCAGTCCCTGCCGTTCGCGGAGGTGGGCGCTGCGCAATTTCGCAATGATGGGTTTCGTGGTGGGCGCGGTGGCCCGTGCTCAATTGCCGGCAGCCTCGCTCATGAAGTGGCAGCGAACCGCCCAACACCGTCGCCAGATCCTTCCGTCTTCGCTGACCGGGCCACGGTGCCCACCCAGAAACGAAGACGGTTGTATTCAGTCACGGCCAGCGCCGGTACGGCAGGGTGTCAATTGGCACGCTATTCGCCGTCAGAGACAAAACCACGAAACCAGCAAGGCACGATACGCTGCAGCAATTCGCGCCGCGAACGGCAGATGTGGGAGCAGGCACCGCGCACGAGGTCAGGGGCCCCACCACGAAACCCATGGGTCATGCGATTGCGCTGCCCTTCGAGTCAGTAAGGCACGCCAGCCAACACTCAGGGCCGTACGACGCAACCACCGAGGCCCACAAGCCTGATTGCTCTGCCCCCGGCAGGGTCGGCTTTCTTCTCGTTAGTCTTCTTTGCCGAAGCAAAGAAGAGTGACCGGCGTCCCCCGCAGGGGGATGTCGTACGCTGTTGGGTGCAACAACCAACACCGCCAAAATCAAAAGCCAACCGTTTCGCACACCGCCATAGCCCGCCCCCCACCCCCCTTCCACGCTACAATCCCGCCAGCCTCAAATACCCGGTTCCCCCAAATGGCCAACCTAATCTTCACCCTCGCCGCCTACCTGATCGGCTCCATTTCCTTCGCCGTCGTGGTCAGCAAGGCCATGAACCTGCCTGACCCGCACACCTACGGTTCCGGCAATCCTGGCGCCACCAACGTCCTGCGCAGCGGCAACAAGAAAGCCGCCGTACTGACGCTGATCGGCGACGCCTTGAAAGGCTGGCTGGCGGTCTGGCTGGCGGAGCGTTTCGGCCCGGCCTACGGCCTCGACGACACCGGTATCGCGCTGGTKGCCGTGGCGGTCTTCCTGGGCCACCTGTTCCCGGTCTTCTTCCGCTTCGCCGGCGGCAAGGGCGTGGCTACCGCAGCCGGCATCCTGTTCGCCATCGACCCGCTGCTAGGTGCGGGCACGATGGCCACCTGGCTGATCATGGCATTCTTCTTCCGCTATTCGTCGCTGGCAGCGCTGGTGTCCGCGGTCTTCGCGCCCTTCTTCTATGTGCTGATGCAGGGCGTGGACGTGATCGCCGGCGCGGTCTTTGCGATCAGCGTATTGCTGGTGGTTCGCCATCGCCAGAATATCGGCAAGCTGCTGGCGGGCAAGGAAAGCCGCATCGGCGAAAAGAAGAAGGTGCCCGGCGCCTGAAGGCGGAACGCATCCAAGGCCAAGAAGAAAGCCCGCACGATGCGGGCTTTCTTCTTGGCGAGCCGGTATGAGGAATGCGCTTACGGCATCTTGCCGAGGATGCCATCCATCTCGTCTGCGGAGAAAGCACGCAGCGTCTGCGTGCGCACATTGCCCGCCATGCCCAGGGACAGTCCGAACGCGGTCATGGTAGCTTCGTCGGGCGCGGTAAAGGTCACTACAAGGTCATATTGCCCGAGCGTCCAGTAGATATCTTTCATGTCGATGCCGTTTTTCTTCGCCATTTCGCGAACGGCAGCGGCGCGCTTGGTTGTGTCTTTTACGGTACGGATTCCCTGGTCGGTAAAGTTTAAGAGTGCTACGAAAGTTGCCATGATGCGTCTCCTGATCAACTGGAATGGCACTACGCGTCGCCAAAGCGCACAGAGCAAGTAAGTGCTGCAATCTGCGTACCATGCGAGACATCGTCTGGCCCGCGTGGCCATGACGCCAGGCGGAAGCGCCCGCGGCGGGAGAATTTACCCGAAAGTGTTCCAGGATTGAGACACTCCGGACGCCGCGGCAGGTGGCCGGCGCGGCGCCGAAGCTGCATTTGGAGCGGCGTTCAGGCTGCCTGTGCCAGCGCCGCGAACGGAAACACCATTTCCACCCGCAACCCGCCCTCGGCACGGTTTTCCAGCACGAGCCGCCCGCCCGCCTGGCGCACCAGCCGGTCCACGATGGCCAGGCCCAGGCCCGAATGCGCATTGCCGCCGCGCGCCGGATCCAGTCGCACGAAAGGCAGCGTCACCTTGTCCATCGCTTCCGGCGGAATGCCTTCGCCGTGGTCTTCCACCCCCATATGCCAGCCATCGGCCTGGCGCGAGGTACTGAGCAGCACCGGCGGCGCGCCATAGGCATACGCGTTGTCGATCAGATTGCCAACGATGCGGTCGAGCTGGGTGGCAATCAACCGGAATCCTTCGCCTGCCATCAGCGACACTTCCACCGGCTTGTCCTGCTCCGCCAGCGAAGCGGCCAGTTCACCGATGCGGCGGTCCACCGGCACCGGCCGGGCGGCAGGCTCGCCGCTTTGGGCGAAGGTGAGGAATTGTTCGACGATGGCGGACATGGATTCGACGTCACGCGTCACGCCAGCCGCCGCCTTGGGATCGGCCAGCATCTCGGCGCGCAGCCGCAGCCGCGCCAGCGGCGTCTTGAGGTCATGGGCGATACCGGCCAGCATGGTGTTGCGTTCCTGGTCGATGCGGGTCAGGTCGGCCATCATGCGATTGAAACGCACGATCAGCTGGCGCAACTCGTGCGGGCCGCGTTCGCGCAGCGGCTCGACGGTGTGCTGGCGCGACAACTGCTCGGCGGCCGCGGCCATGTCGCGCACCGGGCGCTGGATCTGCCAGGCGATCAGCAAGGCCACCGCCATGGCCACACCGACCACCAGGATCACGCCGGGCAGCAGGCGATTGTCGGGCGGCGGGTTGACCACCCACAGCACCGGCATCGCGATCCAGTCCTGCCGCTGGGGTAGCTTGATCCAGATGCGCGACGTCTCTTCTTCTTCGAGCCGCACCTGGGTACCGGCCGGCATGCGCTGCGCGAACTTCTCGACCAGCCGGCGCGCCCTGCCCTTGGCCGCCACGGTATGCTCCGCCGCGCTGGCCTCGCTGGCCACTTCCACCAGGCTCGGCAGCCTGGCCGGAGGCTGCGCGGCGAGCGCGCGCTGGATGCTCTCGAACTGGAACATCATCTGTTCGACGGAGTAATCCACCTGCTGCTGGCGGCGATCCATGCGCAGGATGGCAAGCCAGGAAAAATGGCTCAGTACCAGCACGGCTGCGATCAGCAGCGCGATGCGTCCGAACAGCGTATCGATGCGCAGCTTCATTGCGGTATGTCGTCTGCTTCGTCAGGCACGAAGGTATAGCCTCGCCCCCGCACGGTCTGGATGTAGCGGGGACGCTGGGCGTCCTCGTCGAGCAGGCGGCGCAGACGCCAGATCTGCACGTCGATGCCGCGATCGCTGATGCCGCTGGCGGTGCCGTACATCAGTTCCACGATGCGCTCGCGCGACAGCACCTCCAGCGGATGCATCAGCAGCAACTTGAGCAGCGCGAACTCGGTATCGCTGATCGCCATCTGCTCGCCGGCGCGCGCCAGCGCGCGCTGGCGAAAGTTGACGCGGAAGGGCCCGAAGGCGATGCCCTCGCGGTCTTCCGGCGCGGCGGCCGGGCGCGCCAGCTTGCGGCGCAGCACGGCATTGATGCGCGCCAGCAGTTCGCGCGGCGAAAACGGCTTGCCGAGATAATCGTCGGCGCCGATCTCCAGCCCGACGATGCGGTCGATCTCGTCGCTGCGCGCGGTCAGCAGGATCACGGGAATATCGTCGTTCTTGGCACGCAGGTTGCGCAGCGCTGTCAGGCCGTCCACCTTCGGCATCATCAGGTCGAGCACGATCAGGGCCGGCCGCTCGCGCTCCAGGCGCGCCTGCAAACCTTCGCCATCGTGCAGCACGGACACGGCGAAACCCTGCTGGCTTAAATACTCGCGCAGCAGGTCGCGGAGTTCGGGATCGTCGTCGACGACCAGGATCTGGGTAGGCTGATTGACTCGCATAGGCAGATGATAGCTAGGCTGGGCGCGGCAATCCGGGCGAATTGTTTCAGGGCATTACACCCGAGCCGCTGGTAATGGTCTGTAAGAATGGATGCCGGCGTTGAAACACGAGGAGCATCAAGGCGCATTATGCTTCGCTTATGTTTGCCGTTGCCGGCGGTCGCCGGACTAAACGGACCCGCCCCGATGCCGCCCGGCCACTACAAGCCGCGTGCTGCCTGCGGCACGTGCCGATGGCATTACGGCATACTGCTGCCTCTCTTACTCCGAAATTTGTTCGAACGCGCTCTCTTTTTCGCGTCGCTCCCAGGATCCGGTCATGGCCAAACCCGAAGAACATCAACAGGCTAAGCTGCCACCGCCGCCCAAGGCTGCCTCACGCCGCCGCAAACTGATCGCCGCCGCGCTGATCCTGCTACTGGCCGGCGGCGGCTGGTACTGGTACCAGCACCGTACCCCCGCCGCCAGCGCCCCTGGCGCGCCCGGCGCAGCCGGTGGTCCCGGTGGCCCGGGCGGCCGCGGCGGTCCTGGTGGCCCCGGTGGCCCCGGTGGCCAGCGCTCGCCGGTGGTGGTCAGCACCGTGGCCCAACGTAATATGGATGTCATCCTCAACGGCCTGGGCAACGTCACGCCGGTGGCCAACGTGACCGTGCGGGCCCAGGTGTCGGGTCCGCTGCTCAAGGTGCTGTTCAAGGAGGGCCAGATGGTCAAGGCCGGCGATGTGCTTGCGGAGATCGACCCGCGCCCGTTCCAGGCCACGCTGGACCAGGCCGTGGGCACGCTGGCGCGCGACCGCGCCCTGCTGGAAAACGCCCGCCTGGACCAGAAGCGCTACCGCACCCTGCTTGGACAGGACTCGATCTCCAGCCAGCAGGTCGACACCCAGGACGCGCTGGTGCGCCAGTACGAAGGCGTGGTCAAGACCGACCAGGCCAACGTGGACAGCGCCCGCCTGCAACTGGGCTACACCCGCATCGTGGCGCCGGCTTCGGGCCGCATCGGCCTGCGGCAGGTCGATCCGGGCAATATCGTCAGCACCAGCGACACCAACGGCATCGCCCTGATCACCCAGATCCAGCCGATCGCCGTGCTCTACACCATCCCCGAAGACAACCTGCCTTCGGTACTCAAGCGCCTGCATGCCGGCGAGACCATTCCGGTCCAGGCCTGGGACCGCCAGGCGCGCAACCGCCTTGCCGAGGGCACGCTGCTGACTACCGACAACCAGATCGACACCACCACCGGCACGGTCAAGCTCAAGGCGATCTTCCAGAATACCGACGGCCTGCTGTTCCCTAACCAGTTCGTCAACATGCGCACGCGCGTGGACACCATCGAGGATGCCACCGTGGTACCGGTGGCGGCCATCCAGCGCGGCCAGCAAGGTACCTTCGTGTATGTGGTGGACGAGAGCAGCAAGGTCAAGGTCCAGGTGGTCACGCTGGGGCCGTCGGACGGCGAGCGTACCGTCGTGACCAAGGGCGTGCAGCCCGGCCAGCGCGTGGTGATCGACGGCGCGGACCGGCTCAAGGAAGGCATGACGGTGGAAACCGTGGACCCGGCAGCGCGCGCTGCCGCGCTGGTGCCGGCCAGCGCGCCGCGCGGGCGCGGACGCCGCCGCGACGGCGGCTCGGGTGGTGCCAGCGGCAGCGGGGCTTCGAGCGCGGCGGGTGCCTCCGGCGCCCATGCCGAAGGACGGCGCCACCGCGACGGCGCAAGCGCCCCGGTTCCCGGCGGCGATGGCGCCCCGGCGGGCGCGGCGCCCCAGCGGCCGCAGTAAGGACTCAGCATGAACCCCTCACGCCTCTTCATCGAGCGGCCGGTCGCCACCGCGTTGCTGATGGTCGCCATCCTGCTGTCCGGTCTGGTGGCCTTCAGGCTGCTGCCGCTGTCGGCGCTGCCGGAGGTCGATTACCCGACCATCCAGGTCACCACGCTCTACCCGGGCGCCAGCCCGGACGTAATGACGTCGTCGATCACGGCCCCGCTGGAGCGCCAGTTCGGCCAGATGCCGGGCCTCAAGCAGATGTCGTCGTCGTCCTCGGGCGGCGCCTCGGTGATCACGCTGCAATTCGACCTGACGCTGTCGCTGGACGTGGCCGAGCAAGAAGTCCAGGCGGCCATCAACGCCGGCGGCAACCTGCTGCCGGCGGACCTGCCGATGCCGCCGGTCTACAGCAAGGTCAACCCGGCCGACGCGCCGATCATGACCCTGGCCATGACCTCGGACACCATGCCGCTGCCCAAGCTGCAGGACATGGTGGATACGCGCGTGGCGCAGAAGATTTCGCAGTTGCAGGGGGTGGGGCTGGTCAGCATCAGCGGCGGGCAGCGCCCGGCGGTGCGTATCCAGGCCAACCCGACCGCGCTGGCCGCGCTCGGCATGTCGATCGATGACCTGCGCACGGCCATCGGCAGCGCCAACGTCAACGGCGCCAAGGGCAGCTTCGACGGCCCCGCGCGCGCCTCCACCATCGACGCCAACGACCAGCTCAAGTCCGCCGACGAGTACCGCCAGATCATCGTGGGCTACCAGAACGGCGCGCCGATCCGCATCACCGACGTGGCCAATATCGTCGACGGCCCCGAGAACAGCCGGCTGGCGGCGTGGGCCAACGACAAGCCGGCCATCGTGCTGAGCATCCAGCGCCAGCCCGGCGCCAACGTGATCGAGGTGGTGGACCGCATCAAGGGGCTGCTGCCGCAATTGCAGAGCTCGCTGCCGGCCTCGGTCAAGGTGCAGCTGCTGACCGACCGCACCACCACCATCCGCGCCTCGGTGCGCGACGTGGAGTTTGAACTGCTGCTGKCGGTYGCGCTGGTGGTGATGGTGATCTTCGTSTTCCTGCGCAACGTGCCGGCCACCATCATCCCKRGCGTGGCGGTGCCGCTGTCGCTGGTSGGCACCTTYGGSGTGATGTACCTGGCGGGCTTCTCGATCAACAACCTGACGCTGATGGCGCTGACCATCGCCACCGGCTTCGTGGTGGACGATGCGATCGTGATGATCGAGAACATCATGCGCTACATCGAGAAGGGCGATTCGCCCATGGAGGCGGCCCTCAAGGGGTCCAGGCAGATTGGCTTCACCATCATCTCGCTGACCTTCTCGCTGGTGGCCGTGCTGATCCCGCTGCTGTTCATGGGCGACGTGGTGGGGCGGCTGTTCCGCGAATTCGCCATCACGCTGGCGGTATCGATCCTGATCTCGGCGGTGGTCTCGCTGACGCTCACGCCGATGATGTGCGCGCGCCTGCTGCACCATGTGCCCGAAGAGAAACTCTCGCGGTTCCACCGGGCCACCGGGCGCTTCTTCGACAACGTGATCGCCAGCTACGGGCGCGCCCTGGACTGGGTGCTGGACCGCCAGCAACTCACGCTGCTGGTCGCCGTCGGCACGCTGGTGCTGACCGTGCTGCTGTACATGCTGGTGCCCAAGGGCTTCTTCCCGGTGCAGGACACCGGCGTGATCCAGGGCATTACCGAGGCTTCCCAGACTACGTCCTTCCCCGCCATGGCGCTGAAACAGCAGGCGGTGGCGAAAGTGGTGCTGGAAGATCCCGCGGTGGAAAGCCTGTCCTCCTTCATCGGCGTGGACGGCACCAACACCACGCTCAACGCCGGGCGCCTCTTGATCAACCTGAAGCCCAAGGACCAGCGCCGCGATTCCATCGAGGACGTGACGCGCCGGCTGCAGGCCGCGGTCGACAAGCTCGGCGGCGTCTCGCTCTACACCCAGCCGGTGCAGGACCTGACCATCGAGGACCGCGTGTCCCGCACCCAGTACCAGTTCACCGTGCAGGATCCGGACCCCGTCACGCTGGCCACCTGGGTGCCCAGGCTGGTGGAGCGCCTGAAGCAGGAGCCCGAACTGCGTGACGTGGCGAGCGACCAGCAGAACAACGGCCTGCGCGCCTACGTGGATATCGACCGCGACGCCGCGGCGCGCTTCGGCATCACCACCGCGGTGATCGACAGCGCGCTGTACAGCGCATTCGGCCAGCGGCTGGTGTCGACCATCTTCACCCAGTCGAGCCAGTACCGTGTGGTGCTGGAAGCCATGCCCGAGTTCCGCACCGATCCGCGGTCGCTGGCGGAACTGCGCCTGCCCTCGTCCTCGGGCGGGCAAGTGCCGCTTGGCGCGTTCGCGCGCATCAGCGAGCGCACCGGCCCGCTGGTGATCAACCATCAGGGCCAGTTCCCCTCCGCCACCATTTCGTTCAATCTGTCGCCCGGCGAATCGCTCGGCGCGGCAGTGGACAAGATCACCAAGGTGGAGCACGAAATCGGCCTGCCGATCTCCATGCAGACCGAATTCCAGGGCGCGGCGCTGGCATTCCGTGCCTCGTTGTCCAACACGCTGTGGCTGATCCTGGCGGCGGTGATCACGATGTACATCGTGCTGGGCGTGCTCTACGAGAGCACCATCCATCCGGTGACCATCCTCTCCACCCTGCCCTCGGCCGGCGTGGGCGCGCTGCTGGCGCTGCTGGTCTCGGGCCAGGACCTGGGCATCATCGCGATCATCGGCATCATCCTGCTGATCGGTATCGTCAAGAAGAACGCCATCATGATGATCGACTTCGCGCTGGACGCGGAGCGCGAGGGTGGCATGGCGCCGCGCGAGGCGATCTTCCAGGCCTGCCTGCTGCGTTTCCGCCCGATCCTGATGACCACCATGGCGGCATTGCTGGCCGCGCTGCCGCTGATGCTCGGCACCGGCATCGGGTCCGAGCTGCGCCGCCCGCTGGGCATCACCATGGTGGGCGGCTTGCTGGTCAGCCAGGTGCTGACGCTGTTCACCACGCCGGTGATCTACCTGGCGTTCGACAGCCTGGCAATGCGCCTCAAGGACTGGCGCCGGCGCCGTTATGGCGACACCGGCGATGGCGACCAGACCGGCGGCCCCGCCCCCGAGCCGAGGCCGTGATGAACCTGTCGGCTACCTTTATCCATCGGCCGGTCGCCACCGCGCTGCTGACCATCGGCATCCTGCTGGCGGGGCTGGCGGCGCTGCGGCTGCTGCCGGTGTCGCCGCTGCCGCAGGTGGACTTCCCCACCATCTCGGTGTCCGCCTCGCTGCCCGGCGCCAGCCCCGAGACCATGGCCGCCACCGTGGCCACGCCGCTGGAGCGCGCGCTGGGCGCCATCGCCGGCGTCACCGAGATCACCTCCAGCAGCTCGCTGGGCTCGACCCGCGTCACGCTGCAGTTCGAGCTGTCACGCGATATCGACGGCGCCGCGCGCGACGTGCAGGCTGCCATCAACGCCTCGCGCGCCACGCTGCCCACCAGCCTGCCGAGCAACCCGACCTACCGCAAGGTCAACCCGGCCGACGCGCCGATCATGATCATCGCGCTGACCTCGCCCACCATGACGCGCGGCCAGCTCTACGATGCGGCCTCGACCATCCTGGCGCAGAAGATGTCGCAGATCGAGGGCGTCGGGCAAGTCACCATCGGCGGCTCTTCGCTGCCGGCGGTGCGGGTGGAGCTCAACCCCACCGCGCTCAACAAATACGGCATCTCGCTGGAGGATGTGCGCAACACCATCAGCGCCACCAACGCCAACCGTCCGCTCGGCTCGCTGGAAAACGCCACCACCAACTGGCAGGTCTACGCCAACGACCAGGCCATGAAGGCGGCGGACTATATGCCGCTGATCGTGCGCTACGCCACGCCGGGCACGTTTTCCTCGGCCTCGGCGGGCGCGCTGATCGCCAGCACCGCCAAYGCCACCGCGGGCGGCGGCGTCAGCACCAAGACCGTCAACGGCGTCACCACCACCACGCTGACCACCAGCAGCGGCACCACCACCATCAGCACCGGCGCCACCGGCGGCAACGGCAGCAGCAGCGGCCCGAACGCCTTCGCCGTGCCGGTGCGGCTGTCTGACGTGGCCAGGGTGACCGATTCGGTGCAGGACGTGCGCAACGCCGGCTCCGCCAACGGCCAGCCCTCGGTGCTGCTGGTGCTCAACCGTTCCCCCGGCGCCAACATCATCGAGACCGTGGACCGGGTCAACGAGGTGCTGCCGTCGCTGCAGCAGATGATTCCGTCCGCCATCAAGATGGAAGTGATGATGGACCGCACCCCCACCATCCGCGGTTCGCTGCGCGAGGTGGAGCACACGCTGATGATCTCGGTGGCGCTGGTGATCATGGTGGTGTTCCTGTTCTTGCGCAATGCGCGCGCCACGCTGATTCCCAGCGTGGCGGTGCCGGTGTCGCTGATCGGCACCTTCTCGGTGATGTACCTGGCCGGCTTCTCGCTCAACAACCTGTCGCTGATGGCGCTGACCATCGCCACCGGTTTCGTGGTCGATGACGCCATCGTGGTGCTGGAGAATATCTCGCGGCATATCGAGGAGGGCATGAAGCCGCTCGAAGCCGCGCTCAGGGGGTCGCGCGAGGTAGGCTTCACCGTGCTGTCGATGAGCCTGTCGCTGATCGCGGTGTTTATCCCGCTGCTGATGATGGGCGGCATCGTCGGACGCCTGTTCCAGGAGTTCGCCATCACCTTGTCGGTGGCGATCCTGGTATCGCTGGTGGTCTCGCTGACCGCCACGCCGATGATGTGCGCGCGCCTGCTCAAGCCGGTGAAGCCGGAACAGCAGGGCCGCTTCTACCGCGCCAGCGAACGCGTGTTCACCTGGATGCACGACCTGTACGCGCGCACCCTGGCCGTGTCGCTGCGCCACAGCGTGCTGGTGYGGCTGGTGTTGCTGGCCACCATCGGCCTCAATGTCTGGCTCTACACGATCGTGCCCAAGGGCTTCTTCCCGCAGCAGGACACCGGGCGCCTGATCGGCTTTATACGGGCCGACCAGGCCACCTCGTTCCAGGCCATGCGGCCCAAGCTCGATAACTTCATCAAGATCGTGCAGTCCGACCCGGCGGTGGTCAACGTGACGGGCTTCACCGGCGGTTCGCAGCGCAATACCGGCCAGATGTTCGTCACGCTCAAGCCGATTTCAGAGCGCGATTCGGCCGACGCCATCGTGGCCCGGCTGCGCGTCAAGCTGGCCAAGGAGCCCGGTGCCAGCCTGTTCCTGACCTCGGTGCAGGACATCCGCATCGGCGGCCGGCAAAGCAGTTCGGCTTACCAGTTCACGCTGCAGTCGGACGATCTCGACGTGCTGCGCGAGTGGGAGCCCAAGGTGCGCGCGGCCATCTCCAACCTCAAGGGGCTGGAGGATGTCGATACCGACACCAACGACAAGGGCCTGCAGACCTCGGTCATCATCGACCGCGACACCGCTTCGAAGCTCGGCGTCACCGCGCAGCAGATCGATGCCGTGCTCAACGACGCCTTCGGCCAGCGCCTGGTGTCCACCATCTACCACCCGCTCAACCAGTACCGGGTGGTGATGGAACTCAGCCCCGAGTATCTGCAGGGCCCGCATGCGCTCAACGATATCTATGTAGTCACCGGCGGCGGCAAGCAGGTGCCGCTGTCGGCCTTCGCGCGGTTCGCGCCCACCAGCACGCCGCTGGGCGTCAACCACCAGGGCCAGTTCGCCGCCTCCACCATTTCCTTCAACCTTGCCGAGGGCGTCTCGCTGTCGCAGGCCACCGACATGGTCAAGGCGGAGATGGCGCGCATCGGCGTGCCGGAGACGCTGCAGGCCAACTTCCAGGGCAGCGCCAAGGCCTTCCAGGACTCGCTCAAGAGCCAGCCGCTGCTGATCCTGGCCGCGCTGATCACCATCTACATCGTGCTCGGCATGCTGTACGAGAGTTACGTGCATCCGCTCACCATCCTGTCCACCCTGCCATCGGCGGGCGTCGGCGCGCTGCTGGCGCTGCTGGCCTCGGGCACGGACTTCAGCATCATCGCGCTGATCGGCGTGATCCTGCTGATCGGCATCGTCAAGAAGAACGCCATCATGATGATCGACTTCGCCATCGATGCCGAGCGGCGCGAGGGCCTGTCGCCGCGCGATGCCATCTACCGCGCCTGCCTGCTGCGCTTCCGCCCCATCCTGATGACCACGATGGCTGCCTTGCTGGGCGCCATCCCGCTGGCGATCGGCCGCGGCGACGGCGCCGAACTGCGCGCGCCGCTGGGCATCTCCATCGTCGGCGGGCTGGTGGTCAGCCAGTTGCTCACGCTGTACACGACGCCCGTGGTCTACCTGACGCTGGACCGCTGGCGCCTGAAGGTGAAAGCCTGGCGCCAGCGCCGTTCGGCCGTGCCCCCGGCCACGGCCAGCCTCGAACCCTGAATGCGATCCATGAACGCTCTTCTCCGCCTCCCTACCCTTTCCTTCCCGGCGACCGCGATGACGGTGGCGTGCGCCCTGCTGCTGGCCGGCTGCGCCGTGGGGCCCGACTACAAGCGCCCCGATGCGCCGTCCACGCCGACCTTCAAGGAGGCACCGGCCGACGCCTCGCAGTGGGGCGAGTGGAAGCCGGCCGAACCGCAGGACACCAGCGAGCGCAGCAACTGGTGGGCGGTGTTCGCCGATCCGGAGCTCGACAAGCTGATGGCACAGGTGCAGGTCGCCAACCAGAACATCAAGGCATCCGAGGCGCAGTACCGGCAAGCGCTGGCGGCGCTGGAATCGGCGCGCGCGGGCTACTTCCCGACCGTGAACGCATCGGCCGGACTCGACCGCACGCGCGGCAGCAACGGCCAGGTCGCCAACGGGCAGAGGGCCACGTTGTCGGCAAGCTGGGAAATCGATGTGTGGGGCCGTGTGCGCAGGCAGGTGGAAAGCAGCGAAGCCAGCGCGCAGGCCAGCCAGTCCGACCTGGCTTCGACATTGCTGTCGACCCAGTCCACGCTGGCGCAGAGCTATTTCCTGCTGCGCATCGCCGACCAGCAGAAGGCCTTGCTGGACCGCACGGTGACCGACTACGAGAAATCACTGCAGCTGGTACGCAACCAGTACGCAGCCGGCACCGCCCAGCGCTCCGACGTGCTGCAATCCGAGACCCAGCTCAAGAGCGCGCAGGCGCAGCAGATCGATATCCAGATCACGCGCGCGCAGCTGGAGCACGCCATCGCCATCCTGACAGGCAAGCCGCCGGCGGACCTCGCCATCACGCCGCAGGACTACGCCTCCGCCGTGCCGCGCGTGCCCATCGCGGTGCCGTCGGCGCTGCTGGAACGCCGGCCCGATATCGGCGCGGCCGAGCGCCGCATGGCCGCTGCCAATGCGCAGATCGGGGTGGCCCAGGCGGCTTATTACCCGACGCTGACGCTATCCGCCACCGGCGGTCTATCCGCCAGCACGCTGGCGCGCTGGCTGGCGCTGCCGGACCGCGTGTGGTCGATCGGCCCCGCGCTGGCCGGCACGCTGTTCGACGGTGGCCTGCGCAGCGCCGCCAAGGCGCAGGCGGTTGCCGCTTACGACCAGAGCGTGGCCAATTACCGCCAGACGGTGCTCTCCGCCTTCCAGGAGGTCGAGGATGGCCTCGCGGCCGCGCGCCTGCTGGAGCAGGAATCCGTGGTGCAGAACGACGCGCTGCGTTCGGCGCGCGACGCGCTGGCCCTCGTCAACAACCGCTACCGCGCCGGCACCGCGAGCCTGCTGGATGTGCTGACGGCGCAAACCACCGCCTACACCGCGGAGCGCACCGCGCTGACCATCGTAGGCCGCCAGTACACGACCAGCGCGGTGCTGATCAAGGCGCTGGGCGGCGGGTGGCATATCGAGACGGACAATGCGTCGAACGCGGCGCCGGCTATGCCAGGTACCGTGCCAGCCGCACCGGCCCCTGGCGGCATGCCACCGCCCGCCGGAACGCAAGGCGCCGCGCCGGCACCGGCAATCGCACCGGCGCGCTCCGCCGCCAGCGTGGCCGCGCGGCGGTAGCCGTCGCTGGCATCCGGTGGCGTTGCGCCGCCCTATGCCGGCGGAAAACGCACCCGCACCAGCAGGCCATTGCCGCCCTCGCCCTCCAGCAGCGCCAGCGTGGCGCCGTGCGCGGCGGCAATGTCGCGCACGATGGTGAGACCGAGCCCGGAGCCGCCCGGGTTCGCCTCCCCCGCGGCGCTCAAACCGGCGGCCTTGCCGCGATAGAACGGCTCCAGTACCGCCGCGCGTTCCTGCAACGGAATGCCCGGGCCATCGTCTTCCACCTCCAGTACCACCGCTTCGCCAGCGCGATGGACGCGCGCCGTGACGACGCCGTCCGATGGCGTGTAGCGCAGCGCGTTGTCGACCAGGTTGGTGACCAGTTCGTGCAGCAGGTCGGTGCCAAGCACCGGCAGCGCGCCCTCGCCCTCGAAACCCAGGTCGATGCGCCGCGCGCGGGCGGCGGGCGTGAGTTCGAGGCAGACTTCCCTCACCAGCGCCGCCAGGTCCAGCACGCGCGGTGTCTCCGCGCCGCCGTGCGCGGCGCGCGCCATCGACAGCAGGCGGTCGGCCAGCGCGGCCATGCGCGCGGTGCTGTCGGCCAGGCCCTGCGCGATGCGCCGCTGCTCGGCGGGATCGTGCTCACGCGCCGCCAGTTGCGCCTGCGTGTGCAGCACCGCGAGCGGCGTGCGCAACTGATGTGCCGCGTCGGCGATAAAGCGGCGCTGCGCGGCCAGCACCTGCTCCAGCCGCGCCATATAGCCGTTCATCGCCTCCACCAGCGGCGCCGTTTCGCGCGGCGCGCTATCGAGCGGCAGCGGCGTGGTGGCGCCGGGCTGGCGCTGCGCCACCTCGGCGCGCAGCGCATCGAGCGGCGCCAGCGCGCGCCGCGTGAACAGCCAGATCACGAGCACCACCGCCAGCACCAGCATCAACTGGCCCCACAGCACATCGAACAGGATGTTGCGCGTCAGCGCCTGGCGCGAGTCGAGGGTCTCGCCAACTTCGATCAACGCCATGCCGCCGTGCGTGCCGCTCGCGTCCATCACCGGCTGGCGCAGCGCGGCGATGCGGATCGGCTGGCCGCGGTAAGTGCGGTCGTAGAAACTCACCAGCGCGGGATAGAGCCTGGTGCGGGGCTGGCTGGCATCGAACGGCGGCAGGTCGTCGTAGCCCGAGACGAACTCGCCATGCACCCCGCTCACGCGATAGAACATGGTGGCGTTCATACCCACCTCGAAGGTATCGAGCGAGATATAGGGCACGTCCACGCGCACGCCTTCGGGTGTCAGCGTGATGCGCTCGGAGATATTGCGCGCGGAGGCGAGCAGCGTGCGGTCGTAGGCCAGGTCGGCTGACGCCAGCGCATTCGAATACGCCACCACGCCGTACACCGCCTGCAGCACCAGCATGGGCGGTATCAGCCACCACAGCAGGCGCGCGCGCAGGCTGGCGGGACGCCTGCGCGGCTCAGCCAACGCTGGGCTCCAGCACGTAGCCCAGCCCGCGCAAGGTCACGATGGCCGCGCCGGAGCCTTCGAGCTTGCGGCGCAGGCGATGCACATAGACCTCGATCACATCGGGCTGGGTCTCGTCGGCCAGCGTGAAGATGCTGGCGTAGATCCGGTCCTTGCTGACGGTCTTGCCTGGCGGCGTCATCAGGATCTCCAGCACCGCGTGCTCGCGCGGCGTCAGCGCGAGCGGCACGCCGCCCACCTGGAAATGGCGCGACACCGTATCGAAGCCCAGGCCGCCGCAAACCACCAGCGGCGCCTCGGTCTGGCGCGCGCGGCGCAGCAGGGCCTTCACGCGCGCCTCGAACTCGGCGAGATCGAAGGGCTTGGCCATGTAGTCGTCGGCGCCCAGGTCCAGGCCCTTGACCCGGTCGCCCACTTCGCCGCGCGCGGTCAGGATCATCACCGGCACGCGGCAGCCGCGGCCGCGCAGGCGGGCGAGCAGGTCGAGGCCGTCGCGGTCGGGCAGCGTGAGGTCCAGCAGCACCAGCGCGTAGTCGCTGCCGGCACCGGTGCCGCCCGCGTGCGTGCTGAACAGGAGGGATTCGGCGCTGGCCGCGTCGGCGGCGCGCTCCACGGTGAAATGCAGGGCGCGCAGCGCCTGCATCACCCAGGTGGCCAGTTCGTCGTGGTCTTCGACCAGCAGTACTCTCATGGAAGGTTCTTCTCCTGCGCTTCTGGCACTCCGTTATGCCTGATTTTCTCACCGGCAGCCAGCGGATTTGCCCGGGATTTCCCGGTAAGCTGTCTGCCGCGTTGTCGTTCTATCCCGTCGTCCGGCCCCATCCCAGGAGAATCCATGAGCATCGTCCCGGCCGCCCTGCGTCTCGCCTGCGCCGCGCTCGCCCTCGGGGCGGTTTGCGCGCATGCGTCCCCCACGCCGGAGTGCATCGTGCCCGCCAAGCCCGGCGGCGGCTTCGACCTGACCTGCAAGCTGGCGCAGCGAGCGCTGCTGGAAGCCGGACTGACCGAGCAACCGATGCGGCTGGTCTACGTGCCGGGTGGCATCGGCGCCGTGGCCTACAACAGCATCGTGGCGCAGCGCCCCGCCGAGCCCGATACGATCGTCGCCTTCTCCGGCGGCTCGCTGCTGGCGCTGGCCGAGGGCAAGTTCGGCAAGTATGGCGTGGCCGACGTGCGCTGGGTCGGCGCGCTCGGCACCGACTACGGCATGATCGCGGTGCGCGCCGATTCGCCTTACAAGACCTTGAAGGACCTGGTGGCCGCGCTGAAGTCGGACCCCGACCAGGTACTGTTCGGTGCCGGTGGCACCATCGGCAACCAGGACTGGATGAAGGCCGCGCTGGTGGCCAGGCAGGCCGGCGTTGGCTACAAGCGCATGCGCTTCGTGGGCTTCGAAGGTGGCGGCGAGGCCTTCACGGCACTGCTGGGCGGGCACGTGCAAGCGGTGTCGGGCGACGTCTCCGAAGCCGCGATGCAACTCGGCGCAGGCGGGATCCGCATCCTCGCCGTGCTGGCCGAGCGGCGCCTGCCGGGCAGGCTTGCCAGCGTGCCGACGGCGCGCGAGCAAGGCTACGACATCACCTGGCCCATCCTGCGCGGCTTCTACATGGGCCCGAAGGTCGCGCAGGCCGACTACCAGCGCTGGGCTGGCCGCTTCGAGCGCCTGCAGGCAAGCCCGGCATTCGCCCGGCTGCGCGCGGAGCAAGGCTTGTTCCCCGCCGATCTGGGCGGCGCGGCGTCGCTTGACGCCTATGTGAAGGACACCGTGCAACGCTACGGCACGCTGGCGAAGGAGTTCGGCCTGGTCCGCTAGGCGGCGGCGTGCGCGAGCCTCCGGAGTAGCGGCCCTATGCCGGCCGCTTCTCCGGACGCGGCAGCGGCTGCTTGCTCACCCGTTCCTTGAGCCACGTAGCGGCCTTGCCGAGCGGCCGCTGCTTGTGCCACACCAGCTCCATCGCCACCGGCCAGTCCTGGTCGTCGAACTCCAGCACCGGCGACACCAGTTGCGCCGCGGCCGGCGAATTGGCCGCCACGTGCCAGGGCACGAAGGCCCAGCCCAGCCGGCGCTTGACCAGTTCGACGATGACCCACTGGCTCTCCACCCACCAGACTTCGGCGGCCACGCGCAGCCGCATTTTTTCCTCGCTATCGCTGCGGGTCGCCACCATCAGTTGCCGGTAGCGTTTCAGTTCCTCCCAGCCCACGCGCTGGTCCGCGAGCGCGTGGTCGGGCGCGCAGATGATCTGCATCGGCACCCAACCCAGCGCACGGAAGCCCAGCTCCGGCGGCAACACCTCCTGGCGCCACATCAGGCCCAGGTCGGCGGAACCGGCCAGCACCAGCCGGCTGACATCCTCCATCAAGGGAAACAGCAGCTCCAGTTCCACCGCCGGGAAGCGCGCCGAGAACTCTTCGAGCAGCACGCCCAGGGTTTCCTCCGGATACAGCTCATCCACCGCCAGCACCAGGCGGCTCTCGACGCCTTCGCCCAGGCTCTTGGCCACACCGCGGAAATGCTCGCAACGCTCCAGGATCACCCGTGCTTCGGCCAGCAGGCGTTCGCCCGCGGCGGTCAGGGTCGGATAGCGGCCGGCACGGTCGAACAGTTGATTGCCGAGATCGATTTCCAGGTTGGCCACGGCCGCGCTGACCACCGACTGCGCCTTGCCCAGGCGGCGCGCGGCGGCGGAAAAAGAACCGCACTCGGCGGCGGCCGCGAAGGCCTGCAATTGTTCCAGGGAAAGGCTCATGGGATTCCTGATGGCGCGATGCCGTCACAACCATCGTTTTTAGCGATGGATACCAACTTGGCTATGCCACGATTATAGATAGAATGGCCTGCATTGACGCCAGACAGGAAGTATCATGCGCAGCACCAAGGACAGAATCCGCCACACCATCGGCTTTGAACTGATCGGCCTGCTGATCTTCGCGCCGGTGGGCAGCTGGCTATTTGGCTTCGCCCTGCACCAGATGGGCATCATTGCGGTGGTGGCATCGGTGATCGCCGCCGGCTGGAATTATCTTTACAACCTGCTGTTCGACAAGGCCATGCTCCGGTTCACCGGACAATTGCGCAAGCCGGTGGCCGTGCGCGTGCTGCATGCCATCCTGTTCGAACTGGGCCTGCTGGTGGTGTTCCTGCCGATGGTGGCCTGGTACCTGGACATGAGCTTGCTCGATGCCTTCATCATGGATATCGCGGTGGCGGCGTTCTACGTGGTTTATGCCTTCATCTACAACTGGGCGTACGACGCCGTGTTCCCCGTTGGCGCTGGCGCCCGGACCAGCACGAAAACAAAGGCTGTCGGGGAATCCGCCTGAGCGGCGCCCCTCCGAAAGCAAAAAGCGGATGCCACCGGCATCCGCTTTTTGCTTTGTAACGGCCTGGAACGTATGCCGGCCGGCAGCTTGTCCTGCTCACTTCCGGTCGGGGGTCGCCACATTACCGACCACGCCACCCAGGGCCGCGCCACCGATGGTGGCCGCCGGCCCGCCGATCAGGGCCGCACCGGCGACGCCGCCGACGCCTGCGCCAATGGCCGTATTGCGCTGCTTGGGAGTCATGTCGGCACAGCCCGCCACGCTAAGCAGGGTGGCAAGCAGGAGAGACAGGGTCACGGTACGCATGATGGGGCTCCTTGATGGATTGGCTTTGCGCCTGGCAATGCACCCATGCATTGCGGCAGTTGCTTTCAGTATGGATGCCGGGTAAGTCACGCGCGACCGGCAAGGGGCCTAACCTCTTGTCAGAGGAATCCCACAAGCTTCCACACAGGCTTGCCCCGGCATGCCCGGTATTGCGGGTTTCTCCCCACGTTTCAGAGCTTGATGCGATCATCCATTTAGTTATACTACATAACAATATTGCTGCTTGCCGCCGACCCTGCATGAGGGACCCACGCGGCGCGGGCAATCCATAACAAGCTGTGGAGACAACATCATGAAGATCGCGATAGCCGGCGGCGGCATCGGCGGCCTGACGCTGGCACTGCTTTGCCACCGGCACGGCATCGAGGCCGAGGTCTGGGAAGCCAGCGAAACGCTGCGCCCGCTCGGCGTGGGCATCAACCTGCTGCCGCACGCCGTGCGCGAGCTGGCGGAACTGGGGCTGCTCGATGCGCTGGCCGAACTGGCGGTGCAGACCTCATCACTGTCTTACTACAACAAGCTGGGCCAGCGCATCTGGCACGAGCCGCGCGGGCGCGCGGCGGGCTACGACCTGCCCCAGTTTTCCGTTCATCGCGGCGAATTCCAGATGCTGCTCTACCGCACGGCGGTGGAACGCCTGGGCGCCGATCGCGTGCACACCGGGCATACTTTCGAATCGGTGGTGAGCACCGGTGCGCGCGCCGGCGAGCCGGTGGCGTTCACGCTGTGCCGTCGCAGCGACAACGCCGAAGTCACGGCCCGGGCCGATGTGCTGGTGGGCGCCGACGGCATCCACTCCGCGGTGCGCCGCCACTTCTATCCGCAGGGCGACGCGCCGCGCTTCTCGCGCCGCACGCTGTGGCGTGCCGTCACCGAAGCGCCGCCGTACCTGGACGGCAGCTCGATGTTCATGGCGGGCCACCAGGACCAGAAGTTCGTGGCCTACCCGATCTCCGAACCGCTGCGCCGCCAGGGGCGCTCGCTGGTCAACTGGATCGCCGAGCTGCGCGTGCCCGACCACGTCTCGGACACACCACCGCGCAGCGACTGGAACAAGCAGGTCGACAAGTCCGTGTTCAGCGCGGCCTTTGCGAACTGGCGCTGGAACTGGATCGATATTCCCGCGCTGATCGACGGCGCCGAAGCCATCTACGAATTCCCCATGGTCGACAAGGACCCGCTGCCGCGCTGGACCTTCGACCGGGTGACGCTGCTGGGCGACGCCGCCCACCCGATGTACCCGATCGGCTCCAACGGCAGCGCCCAGGCCATCCTGGATGCGCGCTACCTGATGGACAGCCTGCTGGCCAACGGCGCGCCGCGCGATGCGTCCGGCGCCGGCTACGCACTGCGCGAGTACGAGGCGGAGCGGCTGCCGCGCACCGCCGCCATCGTCCTGCGCAACCGCCTGAACGGGCCCGAGCAGGTCATGCAGCTGGCCGAGCAGCGCGCGCCGCAAGGCTTCAGCGATATCGACGCCGTGATACCGCGCGCGGAGCTCGAAGCCATCGCATTGCGCTACAAGCAGCTCGCCGGCTTCGACCGGCAGTCGCTGCAGGCACCTGCGCGCTAGCCCACTGCTTCGCCCCTCGCATTACGCCCAACGACCGGCCCCGAGAAGCCGGCGTTATCACAAGGAAAAAAGGAGACATCGTGCCGCGCCCCAGCCCTATCCGCCCCGCTACCGCTGCCCGCCTCGCGCTGGCCGTGGCCGTAACCCTTGCCGCCGCGCCCGCGCTGGCCGACGTGACTGTCGGTGTCAGCATCTCGTCGACAGGCCCCTCGGCTTCGCTCGGCATCCCGCAGAAGAACAGCATGCCGCTGCTGCCGGAGACCATCGGCGGCGAGAAGATCCGCTACGTGGTGCTGGACGACGGCTCCGACCCCACCCAGGCCACCAAGGTGGCGCGGCGCTTTGTCAGCGAAGACAAGGTCGACATCATCCTCGGTTCGTCGGCGGTGGCGCCGTCGATCGCGATCGCCGAAGTCGCCGACGAGAGCCAGACCGTGCAGCTGGCATTCTCGCCCATCGAACTCAAGCCCGGCCGTGGCGAATGGACCTATCGGCTGGCGCAGCCGGTCAGGCTGATGGCCGAAGCCGTGGCGGAAGCGGCGCACGCCAGGGGCGTCAAGACCATCGCCTTCATCGGCTTTGCCGACGCCTACGGCGAGACCTGGCTCAAGGAGTTCACCGCCGCCGCCACCGCGCGCGGCATCCGCCTCGTCGCCACCGAACGCTATGCGCGCTCGGATGCCAGCGTGACCGCGCAAACGCTCAAGCTGATCGCCGCCCATCCCGACGCGGTGCTGATCGCGGGCGCCGGCACCGGCGCCGCCCTGCCGCACACCACGTTGCGCGAGCGCGGCTACGCGGGCCCGGTCTACCACACGCACGGCGCCGCCACCAAGGACCTGATCCGCATCGGCGGCAAAGCCGTGAACGGCTCCATCCTCCCGGCCGGGCCGGTGATCGTGGCCGAACAACTGGCGGACAACGCCGCGGTGAAAAAGCCAGGGCTGGACTATGTGGGCCGCTATGAAAAGCAGTACGGTCCCGAGAGCCGCACCCAGTTCGGCGCGCACCCCTACGATGCCGGCCTGGTGCTGCAGCGCATCGTGCCGGTGGCGCTCAAGCAGGCGAAGCCGGGCACGCCGGAATTCCGCAAGGCACTCAAGACGGCGCTGGAGACCGAGCGCAATATCGTGGTCTCGCACGGGGTGCTGAACTACACGGCGCAGGACCATTTCGGCTTCGACACGCGTGGCCGCGTGCTGCTGACCATCGACAACGGCAACTGGAAGCTGCTGAAATGACCACGCCCCTGGTTAGCGACGCGCTGCCCGCCCCCACGCTGGAACATGTGGCCGACTTCAGCTTCCGGCTGGCGCCGGCCACCGAGGTGGGCGCGAGCGCGCTGGGCAACCGCCGGGTGATCCCCATCCTGGACGGCGCGGTCAGCGGGCCGCGCCTGCAAGGGCGCATCCTGCCCGGCGGCGCTGACTTCCAGCTGGTACGGCATGACACGGGCAACGGCATCGCCGTGGCCGATATCGAAGCGCGCTACGTGCTGGAGACCACCGACGGCGCGCGCATCTACATCGTCAACGCCGGCTTGCGCAGCGGCCCCGGCGAGCTGATCGCGCGGCTCGGCGCCGGCGAGGTGATCGATCCGCGCCTGATTTACTTCCGCACGGCGCCGCGCTTCGAAACGGCATCGCCCGGTTACGACTGGCTCATGCAGCACCTGTTCGTCGCCACCGGCGCCCGCTATCCCGACCGGGTGGAAATGCGGTATTTTCGCGTCATCTGATCCCGTTTCATTCGACCGACGCCAAGGCATCATGACCACAGCAAAGGCGCGCCCGCGCCGCAGCCGCGACGCCCCCGATCCCGCCGGCGCCAGCCAGGCGGCCGACACCATCGGCGGCTTCGACCCACATATCCCCAACATCGACTACGGCGTGCTGGACAGCCTGGTCGGCTACGCCATCCGCCGCGCGCAGATCCGCATCTACGAGGACTTCGTCCAGTCGCTGGCGCAGTGGCACATCACGCCGCCGCGTTTCTCCGCGCTGGTGATCATCTCGCGCAACCCGCATCTCAAGCTGACCGAACTGGCCAGCATCCTGGGCATCGCGCGCTCCGGTGCGGTGCTGCTGGTCGATGCGCTGGAAGACATGAAGCTGGTTGCACGCCGTCCCGCGCCGCACGACCGCCGGGCCTACAGCCTGGTCCTGACGCCAGCGGGCCGCCGCACGCTGGAGGCCGCCACCACTGCGGTGTGCGCGCATGATGCGCGCGTCGCGGCCGCGTTATCGGCGCAGGAGCAGGATACGCTGCGCGCGCTGCTCGGCAAGCTGGCGCCGCCCTGTCCCGCCGGCATGGCCCAGCCGGCACCACCCGCGAGCCTCACGGAAATCTGAACTTCGCGTCATCCGCGCTCATGCCCATGCGTTAACATGGGCACCATGCCGAAACGCCCTTCCCCATTCCTTCACCGCCTGTTGCCGCTTTGCGCCGCCGGGCTGCTATGCATCGGCGGCCTGCCCGCCGCCACAGCCAAGGCCACCGTCCACAAGGCCAAAGCCTCCCACGCCGCTAACACGCCGACAGAACAGGCGGAGCCGCGATCGGGCCTGCCGGCCAGCGTGACGGGCGCGCTCAAGCGCGCACACGTGCCAGCCTCGGCCGCCAGCTTTTATGTGATCAAGGTCGGCGCGCAGGCGCCCCGCGCAAGCTGGAACGCACAGACGCCAATGAACCCGGCCTCGACCATGAAACTGGTCACCACCTTTGCCGGCCTGCAGTTGCTCGGCCCCGGCTATCGGTGGCAAACCTCGCTCTACGCCGACGGCCAGCCAGGCGCCGACGGCACCATCAACGGCAACGTCTACCTGCGCGGCCAGGGCGATCCCAAGCTGGTGCCGGAAGAAATGGCCAAGCTGGTCGCCAAGGCCCGCGCCGCGGGCGCCACCACCATCAATGGCGACCTGGTGCTGGACCGCAGCTACTTCGACTCCGCCATCGACAACGGCGCCACCATCGACGGCGAGACCCAGCGCGCCTACAACGTCAGCCCCGACGCGCTGCTGTATGCCTTCAAGACGCTGTCGTTCACCATCACGCCCGACCCGGCCAGCCAGTCGGTAGCGGTATCGGTCACGCCCGCGCTGGCGCAGCTCAAGCTGGACAACCGCCTGGCGCTGTCCAACGGAAAATGCGGTGACTGGTCGGCACGCGCCCGGCCCTCCGTCACGCAACAGCCCGACGGCACCGTGCTGGCTTCCTTCGACGGCAGCTACGCCGCCGACTGTGGCGAACACGTCGTTAATATCGCCACCCTCTCGCACAACGAATTCACCTGGGGCGGCTTCGTCGCCGAATGGCAATTCGCCGGCGGCCGCTTCACCCACCAGCCGGCGCTGCGCATGGGCCGCCCCCCGCGCGGCGCCTTCCTGCTCGCACGCCACTACGGCCAGCCGCTCTCCGATATCGTGCGCGACATCAACAAGTTCTCGAACAACGTGATGGCCCGCCAGCTCTATCTGACCATCGGCGCCGAGATGGATCGCAGCGGGCCTGCCAGCACCGCGCGCTCGGAGAAAGTGGTGCAACGCTGGCTGGCACGCCAGGGGCTGACCATGCCGGACCTGGTACTGGACAACGGTTCAGGGCTTTCGCGCGAAGAACGGATCAGCGCGTACGATATGTCGCGGTTGTTGCAGCAGGCGCTTGCCAGCGAGGTTGGGCCGGTGTTGATCGATTCGCTGCCCATACTTGGGGTGGACGGCACGTTGCGTAACCGGCTGACTAAGGCCGGCGCGGCCGGCAATGCGTATATGAAGACGGGGACGTTGAATGATGTGCGGGCGCTGGCGGGGTATGTGGATGCCCTGAACGGGGATCGGTATGTGGTGGTGAGTTATATCAACCATGCGAATGCAGCGCAGGCGCGGGATGCGCATGATGCGTTGTTGCAGTGGGTTTATCAGGGGGCGCCTTAAATTAAGGTTTTTTAGGGCGGGTGGCTTTGGCGGTGGGTGGTGTGAGCTGCAAAACCGTTGGTTTTTGATTGCTGGGTTGGGGGTGGTTTTGGCGGTGTTGGTTGTTGCACCCAACAGCGTACGACATCCCCCCTGCGGGGGGCTGCCGGTCACTCTTCTTTGCCTCGGCAAAGAAGACTAACGAGAAGAAAGCCGACCCTGCCGGGGGCAGAGCAATCAGGCTCTCGAATATCGATGATTTCGTCGTACGGCCCAGAGTGCCGGCGGGCTTCTGCCGGTACCGGTTTGAGCGGCCACGGATCTGCCAGCTTCCGGGATTCAGGGTGGGGCCCCCGGTAGCAGACATCACTGACTTCGAGCCGTCTGTCGCTCGCGAAATGGGCGGCCACGAAGTTGCAGGCGGTCCGGTTCCGTCGTGGGCGCGGTGGCACCGGGTGATATGCCCGAGGCCTTCACCACCGCGCCCGCCCCACCACGAAACCATGGGCATGTGATGTGTCGTGGTAGCCCGCGCCGGTAACGGCAGATGTGGGCATGGTCACCGCGCACGAGGTCAGGGGCATCACTACGAAACCCATGGGTCGTGCCATTGCGATGCCCTGCAAGCTGGTAACGGCAGATGCCAGCAGAACTGCGGCCGTACGACGAAACCAGCGTCCCTCGCACTCGCGATTGCTCTGCCCCCGGCAGGGTCGGCTTTCTTCTCGTTAGTCTTCTTTGCCGAGGCAAAGAAGAGTGACCGGCGTCCCCCGCAGGGGGATGTCGTACGCTCTTGGGTCCAACAACCAACACCGCCAAAACCAACGCCCCAAGACCGCCCCCCTTACCCCCCAAACGCAGCAGCAGCCCGCTGCAACCGATCCCTAACCCCATCCCACTCACACCCATCCGGCAAGACCTCAAACACCAGTCTCGAATACCCCTCCCGATCCAACCTCCGCAACAACCGATAAAGCTCTCGAGCATAAGCCTCGGCGTCGGCAGGCGCCTGCACCCAAACGCACCGCGGATCGGCAACCGCCTCGCCCCCCACCCATGCCACTTTGGCATCAGCAGGCAAATCCGCCAACTGGGCCGGCAAATCCGCAGCGGAAGACAACGCCAGCGAAGTATGCGGCGCATAGTGCGCCTTAAGCGTCCCCGAAGCCCGCGGCGCAGCGGCATCCGGCGGCAAGGGCGTCACGCCCAGGACCTGCGCCATCATCGCCGCCGTAATCGCGCCAGGTCGCAGCAATACGGGGCCAATGCCCTGCTCCAGCCGCGATAGATCCACGATGGTCGATTCAATGCCAACCTCCACCCCATCGCCTTCGAGCACAAAGACGGCGTCGCCAAACTCATCCCGCACATGCTGCGCGGTGGTCGGGCTGACCTGGCCGAACTTGTTTGCCGACGGCGCGGCAATGCCTCCTCGCCCGCGCTTGAAGCGTGCCAGCAGCGCCTGCGCGACGGGATGCGAGGGGCAACGCAGGCCGATGCTGTCCTGCCCGCCGGCCACCGCTGCCGGTATATGACTGGCGCGCTTGAGGATCAGCGTGAGCGGGCCAGGCCAGAAGGCGTCGATCAGTTGCTGCGCGGCCGGCGGCACGTCGTCGACCCAGTAGCTGATATCGCCGCCGTCCACCACGTGCACGATGATCGGATGGTTGGACGGCCGGCCCTTGGCCGCGTAGATGCGGGCGATGGCCTGGGGGTTTTCCGCGTCGGCGCCGAGGCCGTAGACCGTCTCGGTGGGAAAGGCGACCAGCTCGCCGGCTTCCAGCAGTTGGACCGCTTGGTCAAGTTCGGCGGACGTGGGCATGCGCGACATCGGGGATCTCTGGGGTGGGCGTTACTACGAAACTACAAAACTACGAAGCTACAAGACTACGAAAGCGGGAGAACCCGCCGGGCACGCCGACAGCGCACCCGACCGGGCAAGCCTTCACGACTCGATGTGCAGCGCCTTCAAGGCAGCGTCGAACGCGCGGCCCGCATCGGCGGCTTCGCCGCCCACGCAGTTCACATGGCCCATCTTGCGCGAGGGGCGCGCATCGTTCTTGCCGTACAGGTGCAGCTTGGCACCGGACTGCGCCACGACTTCGTCCCAGGCCGGCGTGCGCTCCAGACCGAACTCGAACCACACATCGCCCAGCAGGTTGAGCATCTTGCCCGCCGAATGCTGGCGCGTGCTGCCCAGCGGCAGGCGGGCCATGGCGCGCACCTGCTGCTCGAACTGGCTGGTTTCGCAGGCGTCCATGGTGATATGGCCCGAGTTGTGCGGGCGCGGCGCCATTTCGTTGGCAACCAGCGAGCCGTCCGTCAGCACGAAGAACTCGATGCACAGCACGCCCACATAGCCCATCTCGGTGGCGATGGTGGCGGCGGCTGCGCGGGCCCGCGCGGCGATCTCGTCGGAAACGCTCGTGGCGGGCATCACGGTGGAGAACAGGATGCCGTCGCGGTGCACGTTTTCGGCCAGCGGCCAGGTGGCGGTGCTGCCGTCGGCGGCACGCGCGGCCAGCACCGAGACCTCGTAGGCCAGCGGCAGCATCTTCTCCAGCACGCAGGGCACGTGCTGCATGGCGCGCCAGGCAGCACGCACGTCCTCGCGGCTCTTGACGCGGGCCTGGCCCTTGCCGTCGTAGCCCATGCGCGCGGTCTTCAGGATGCCCGGCAGCAGGTCTTCGGGCAACTGGTCGACGTCGGCGTCGTGCTGGATCACCCAGTGCGGCGCGGTGGGCACGCCAGTGCGCTCGGCGCAGGAGGCGAAGAACTTCTTCTCGCCGATGCGGTTCTGCGCGATCGACACGCAGTAGCCGCGCGGCGCCACGAAGGCGCCCAGTTGTTCGAGCCGGTCCAGCGAGAGCGACGGCACGTTCTCGAATTCGGTGCTCACCGCCGGGCACAGTCTGGCCATCTCGGCCAGCGCGGCTTCGTCGGTGTAGGCCGCGCAGATATGCTTCTCGGCGATGGTGCCGGCCGGGCTGTCCTGGTCCGGATCGAGCACGCAGACCTTGTAGCCCATCGCCTGGGCGGCATGGGTGAACATGCGGCCGAGCTGGCCGCCGCCCAGCATGCCGAGCCAGGCGCCGGGCAGCACCGGCGCGCTGGGGTTGTCGATGCCGAACTCGGCACGCGACTCCGGCGTGTGGGCTTCGACCAGGTGGGGATGGATATCGGTGGGCATTGCGCGTCTTTCCGGATTCGGGGCTTAAGCTAGTCGGCTGGTCTGGTGTTGCTTGCGTGTTATACCGGCAGCGTCATCGCGCGCGCAGCTTCGGTCTGCCTGGCACGGAATGCTTCCAGCGCCGCGGCCAGCGCGTCGTCGGTGGTGGCCAGCGTGGCGATGGCGTGCAGCGCGGCGTTGGCGGCGCCAGCCTCGCCGATGGCGAAGGTGGCGACGGGCACGCCCTTGGGCATCTGCACGATCGACAGCAACGAGTCCTCGCCGCGCAGGTAGCGCGACGGCACGGGCACGCCGAATACCGGCACGATGGTCTTGGCGGCGATCATGCCGGGCAGGTGCGCGGCACCGCCGGCACCGGCGATGATGGCGCGCAGGCCACGTTCACGCGCCGTGGCGGCGTACTCGAACATATCGTCGGCCATGCGGTGGGCGGATACCACGCGCGCTTCGAAGGCCACGCCGAAATCCTTCAGCATGGCGACCGCGTTCTGCATCACGTCCCAGTCGGAACTGCTGCCCATCACAACGCCGACCAGCGGCTTGGCTGTATTGCTCACGTTAAATCCTTAAATATCGTCTGGCGCCTGGTGGCGCCAGTCCTCGCCATCCGGCAATGATTACTGCAGTTCCTCGCCGGTCAGGCGCGTCAGCGCCTCGCGGTACTTGGCGGCGGTCTTCTCGATCACGTCGGCCGGCAGCGCCGGTGCCGGCGCGGTCTTGGGCCACGGCTTGCCGTCGATACGCACCGATTCCAGCCAGTCGCGCACGAACTGCTTGTCGAAGGACGGCGGGTTGGTGCCGACCTGGTAGGAATCCGCCGGCCAGAAGCGGGAGGAATCCGCGGTCAGCACTTCGTCCATCAGCGTCAGCGTGCCGTTCTCGTCCAGGCCGAACTCGAACTTGGTGTCGGCAATGATAATGCCGCGCGTGGCGGCATAGTCGGCCGCTTCCTTGTACAGGCGGATCGAGATGTCACGCATCTGGCGGGCCAGGTCGGCGCCGATGCGGGCTTCGGTTTCGGCGAAGGAGATGTTCTCGTCGTGCTCGCCCATCTCGGCCTTGGCGGCCGGGGTGAAGATCGGCTCGGGCAGCTTCTGCGCGTTCTGCAGGCCGGCGGGCAGTTCGATGCCGCAGACGCTGCCGGTAGCCTGGTAATCCTTCCATCCGCTGCCGGCCAGGTAGCCGCGCACCACCGCTTCCACCAGGATCGGCTTGAGGCGCTTGACCACCACGGCGCGGCCTTGCACCTGCTCGACCTCGGCCGGGCTCACGACGCTCTCGGCGGAGACATCGGTCTCGTGGTTCGGCACGATGTGGGCCAGCTTCTTGAACCAGAAGTTGGCCATCTGGTTGAGCACGCGGCCCTTGGCCGGGATCGGCTCGCCCAGGATGACGTCGAAGGCCGACAGGCGGTCGGTGGTGACGATCAGCAGCTTGTCGTCGCCGACGGCGTAGTTGTCGCGGACCTTGCCGTGACCGAGCAGCGGCAGCGAAGTGATGGAGGACTGATAGAGAGCGTTCGACATGGTGGTTCCGATAGGAGGCACTAACAGAATGATCCCGAGTGATCCTGAGTGACCCGGCGCATCATTTTGTTAGTGCCTCTCGGGCCCCGGCAACATGCGCCGGGGCCTGAAAAGCGTCGTCCCCGCGCCTCTCCTTGTTACGGGATCAGGGCGGGGACGGCACGGGGTTCGGCTTACTGCACGACCTGGGCGAGTTCGCCCGACTTGTACTTCTGCGCGACGGCGTCCAGCGAGACCGGCTTGATCTTGGATGCCTGGCCTTCGCAGCCGAAGGCGATGTAGCGTGCCTTGCAMACCAGCTTGGCGGCTTCGCGGGCCGGCTTCAGGWACTCGCGCGGATCGAACTTGCTGGGGTTCTCGGCAAAGAAGCGGCGGATCGCGCCGGTCATGGCAAGGCGGATATCGGTGTCGATATTGATCTTGCGCACGCCGAACTTGATGGCTTCCTGGATTTCCTCGACCGGCACGCCGTAGGTTTCCTTCATGTCGCCGCCGAACTGGCGGATTTCGGCCAGCAGTTCCTGGGGCACCGAGGACGAGCCGTGCATCACCAGGTGGGTGTTGGGGATGCGGGCGTGGATTTCCTTGATGCGGTTGATCGCCAGGATGTCGCCGGTGGGCTTGCGGGTGAACTTGTAGGCGCCGTGCGAGGTGCCGATGGCGATGGCCAGGGCGTCGAGCTGGGTGGCCTTGACGAAGTCGGCGGCCTGTTCCGGGTCGGTCAGCAGCATGGAGTGATCCAGCTTGCCTTCGGCGCCGAYGCCGTCYTCCTCGCCGGCYTSGCCGGTTTCGAGCGAGCCCAGGCAGCCMAGTTCGCCTTCGACGGTCACGCCGATGGCGTGCGACATCTGCACCACCTTGCGGGTTACGTCGACGTTGTATTCGTAGTCGGCCGGGGTCTTGCCGTCTTCACGCAGCGAGCCGTCCATCATCACGGAGGAGAAACCCAGGTCGATCGCGGCCTGGCAGATCACCGGCGACTGGCCGTGATCCTGGTGCATCACCACCGGGATATGCGGGTAGGCTTCCACGGCGGCTTCGATCAGATGGCGCAGGAAGTGCTCGCCGGCATACTTGCGCGCGCCGGCGGAGGCTTGCATGATCACCGGCGCATTGACCTCGTCGGCGGCCTGCATGATGGCCTGAACCTGTTCCAGGTTGTTCACGTTGAAAGCGGGCAGACCGTAGCCGTTTTCGGCGGCGTGGTCGAGCAGCTGGCGCATCGATACGAGTGGCATGTCAAAACTCCTAAAGAAAGAATGGGGTGTCTCGGTATTCGTTTATTCGTCTTCGCATATTGGCTATGCGTGTGCGGCTGATCCTACGTGCACGGCGGCCGGCGTTCTGTCCGGCGCGGCACACTCAGGCGCCGACGCGGACAATCTTCAGCGTATTGGTGCCGCCCGGCTGGCCCATCGGCTCGCCAATGGTCAGCACGATAAAATCGCCGCGCTGCACAACGCCGCGCGACAGCAAGAGTTCCTCGGCCTGCTCCAGCGCGGTATCGCGGTCGGCGCTGGCTTCCAGCGGCAGCGGCACCACATTGCGGTAGAGCTGCATCTTGCGCTGCGAGGCCACGTTGGGCGTCATCGCGTAGATCGGCACATGGATGCGGTGCCGGCTCATCCACAGCGCGGTGGCGCCGGAATCGGTCAGCGCGGCGATGGCCTTCACCTGCAAATGATAGGCGGTGAACAGCGCGCCCATGGCGATCGACTGGTCGATGCGGCCAAAGGTCTGGTTGAGGAAATCGGTGTCGAGCTGGACCACCTCGGATTTCTCCGCCTCGACGCAGACCGCGGCCATGGCTTCCACGGTTTCCACCGGATAGCGGCCGGCGGCGGTCTCGGCCGACAGCATCACGGCGTCGGTGCCGTCCAGCACGGCGTTGGCCACGTCCGACACCTCGGCGCGCGTCGGCACCGGGTTGACGATCATGCTCTCCATCATCTGGGTAGCGGTGATGGTCAGCTTGTTGGCCTCGCGCGCCAGCCGGATCATGCGCTTTTGCAGCGCCGGCACGGCCGCGTTGCCCACTTCCACGGCCAGGTCGCCGCGGGCCACCATGATGCCGTCGGAGGCCTGCAGGATCTCTTCCAGCACGCCCGGGCGGATCGCCTCGGCGCGCTCGATCTTGGCGATCATGCGAGCCTTGTGCTGGTGCGGCTGGCCGGCCACGGCGGCGAGCTGGCGGGCCATTTCCATATCGGTGGCGTTCTTGGGAAAGCTCACCGCGACATAGTCCGCGCCCAGCGCCATGGCAGTCTTGATGTCGTCCATGTCCTTGGCGGTCAGCGCCGGCGCCGACAGGCCGCCGCCCTGGCGGTTGATGCCCTTGTTGTTGGACAGCTCGCCGCCGATCCGGACCGTGGTGAAGATCTCGTGGCCGAGCACGCGGTCCACCACCAGCACGATCAGGCCGTCGTTGAGCAGCAGCAGGTCGCCCGGGCCCACGTCGCGCGGCAGGTCTTCATAATCCAGGCCCGCCCGCTCCTGGTTGCCCAGGGTGCAGGTGGAATCAAGGATGAAAGCGTCGCCCGGCTGCAGCGTGATCTTGCCGTTCTCGAACTTGCCGACGCGGATCTTCGGCCCTTGCAGGTCGGCCATGATGGCGACTTCCCGGCCGCAGGCCCGGGCCGCCTCGCGCACCAGGCGGGCGCGCTCGATATGGTCCGCGGCTACGCCGTGGGAGAAGTTCAGGCGCACCACGTCGACCCCTGCCGCGATCATGCGCGTGAGCATTTCCAGCGTGCTGGAGGCGGGACCGATGGTGGCGACAATCTTGGTCGAGCGGGTCATTGGCAAATCTTCCTTATCGAGGGCCAGCGCCGTCCGGCGGCGCCGGCACGGCTTGCTTCCTGCGCGCCACGCGGCGCCGGCGCCAGGCCAGCGCCAGCCACAGCAGCGGCACGCCAACCAGCAGCCAGGGCAGCGCGCCGGCGGCCACGCGGATCAGCACGGCCAGGCTGCCGAGGAACAACTCGGCGATATCGTTAAAAGCGTCGCGCAGCGGCGATACCTTTCGTTGGCTGACAAAGCTCTCGCGCGCAATAAAGTCGATACGGACTTCGTTGCGGTCGGTTTGCGCCGCCAGCATCTTGCGCAGGCCGTGGATGGTATCCAGTTCGCCCTGCACGCGCGCCAGTTCGCGCTCCAGCTCGATCACGTCGCGCAGCGGACCGCGCGCGTTCTGCAGCATGGCACGCAGGCGGTCGCGCAGCTCGGTGGTGTTCTTGATGCGGGCCTCGGCATCGATCACCTGGTCGGTCTTGTCTTCGCTCGACACGGCGTTGGATACCACCGTGCCGCCTTGCTCCGCCGCTTTCAGCAGGTCCGGCAAGGATTTCGGCGCGATGCGCGCGCGCAGCTCGCCACGCGGCGATGCGCCATCGCGGCTGCGCGTGAAACCCGCCTCCAGCAACTCGCAGCCCAGCGCCTGGCAACGTTGCACCACGCTCTTCCAGCCGGCCTCCAGGGCATCGGCGGTATTCTCCACCGTCAATGCGTACTTGAGCGCGAGGTAGCGGCGCTCCGCTTCCTGCTGCTCTCCCTGTCCACCCTGCCCGCGCGCCATTTCCGCCGCCGCCATGCCCGCGGCCGGCGCGGCAGCCAGGGTGCGCCCGTCGGGCGCGCCGCCCGGGCGGCCGCAGGCGGCCAGGGCCAGCAGCATCGCGGCCAGCAGCAACGCTGCAAGGCCGCGCCTGCCGCCCATGTCCCCGCCAATCCCCCGCAGAGCCGCCACCCTCAGCCCGCGGCGCGCTGTTCCAGCACCTCGAAAGCGGGCAGCTTCTTGCCCTCCAGGAACTCCAGGAAGGCGCCACCGCCGGTGGAGATATAGCCCACGCGGTCAGCGATGCCATATTTGGCGATGGCCGCCAGCGTGTCGCCGCCACCGGCGATCGAGAAGGCCCTGGACTCGGCAATGGCATGCGCCAGCACCTGCGTGCCGTTGCTGAACTGGTCGAATTCGAACACGCCGACCGGGCCGTTCCACACGATGGTGCCGGCGGCCTTGAGCTGCTCGGCCAGCATCTGCGCGGTCTTGGGGCCAATGTCGAGGATCATGTCGTCGTCGGCCACTTCCTTCGCGTCCTTGACGGTAGCCGTGGCGGTGGCGCTGAATTCCTTGGCGCACACCACGTCCACGGGAATCGGCACCGAAGCGCCGCGCGCGGCCATCAGGTCGATGATGGTGCGGGCGTCGGCCACCAGGTCCGGCTCGGCCAGCGACTTGCCGATCTTGAGGCCGGCCGCCAGCATGAAGGTATTGGCGATGCCGCCGCCAACGATCAGGTTGTCGACCTTGCTGGCCAGCGTCTTGAGGATGGTCAGCTTGGTGGACACCTTGGAACCGGCCACGATCGCCACCAGCGGGCGCGCAGGCTGGCCCAGGGCCTTGCCCAGCGCATCGATCTCGGCAGCCAGCAGCGGGCCGGCGCAGGCGATGGGGGCGTACCTGGCGATACCGTGGGTGGTGGCCTCCGCGCGGTGCGCGGTGCCGAAGGCGTCGTTCACATAGACGTCGCACAGCCTGGCCATCTTCTGCGCCAGTTCGTCGCTGTTCTTCTTCTCGCCCTTGTTGATGCGGCAGTTTTCCAGCAGCACTACTTCACCGGGCTTGACCTGGCTGACTTCGCCGGTGCCGTCGACCCAGTTCTGCACGAGCTTGACGGGCTTGCCGAGCAGTTCGCCCAGGCGCGCGGCTACGGGGGCAAGCGAATCCTCGGGCTTGAACTCGCCCTCGGTGGGGCGGCCCAGGTGCGACGTCACCATGATGGCAGCGCCGGCCTTGAGGCAAGCCTCGATGGCGGGCACCGAGGCGCGGATACGGGTGTCTTCGGTGATATTGCCGGCGTCATCCTGCGGCACGTTCAGGTCGGCGCGGATAAAAACACGCTTGCCGGCAATTTTGCCTTCGGAGATGAGATCGGAAAGACGCAGGACAGAGGTCATGGCGGTGGCTGGGGAGCGAAAATCGGGGAAAATCGGCATTTTACCTGATCGCAAGAGCCATTTTGCGCGATTGGAACCACGATGCACCCTGCCGTGAGTGCTGCAATCGCCGCATGCGGCGAACGACGTGCCGCGTCCTTGCAACGCACCCCCTGAAAGGAGGGTGCGACAATCGGCCTGCGTCTCGTACGCTCATGTCGAAGCGCGCGATGTATGCACAAAATATGCACGCAAAAACATAGCCGGAGGCCCGCTACAGACGGGACCCAAGGCACGGAGCCGGGCACGCCCGAATGAGCGGCGTCGGCGCCACACGGCTGATGCCGTTGTCGCGAAGGCAGGGGGGTAATCATGAACGAAGACATGCACGGGGCAATCCGTGGCTTGTACGAAGGGATTCTTGACGCGCAGGCGTGGCAGCAAAGCTTGTACACCATGAGCGGCATCGTTGGCAGCGCGCATGCATCGATGATCGTGCGCGACACGGATCGCGACCTGATGACGGTCAATGAAATGGTGCGCCCGGTACAGGAGTTGTTCAGCGCCTACGAAAAGGAGTTCCACGAAATCGACCCGGGCAAGCTGTTCGCCCACAACCTGAGCCCCGGCGAGTGGTACATCGACGTGCGCGATTTCGGCGAGGGCGCGATGCAGCGCAGCCCGTTCTACCGCGACTTCTTCCACCGCTTCGGCCTGTGCTCCTATGCGGCCTGCCTGGTGGAGCGAAAGCCGCACTACGAAGTGTATTTCTCCCTGCAGCGCGCCTTCTCGCAGGGCATGTTCACGGCAGCGGACGTCAGCGCGCTGGACTGGGCGCTGCCCCATATGCGCAGCGCCATAGCCATGCGCGATCGTACCGTCGAGCTGTCCACGCTGGCGCAGCTATCGGCGCAAATCCTGGAACGGCTGTCGTTTGGCGTGATCGCCTTCTCGCCCGAGCGCCGCGTCTTGCTGAGCAACAGCATCGGTGAGCGCTGGGTGCGGCGGCTCGACCCCGCCGGCAAGACCAGCGAGTGGCAGCTGTCGCGCTCGCTGCCGGACATGATAGCCGCGGCCTGCTCGCTCCAAAGCACGGTGCCGGCACAGGCCGCGATGGCACGCCATGCCGATGGCGGCAGCGCGCAGCTGATCGTGATGCCGCTGCCGCCGTCCCATATCTTCGCGCTGCCCTGGCAAAAGCCCAGTGCGCTGGTGGTGATCCATGAAGACGCGCATGCGCCGGTGCAACTCCCGCACCTGCTGCGCGAAATCTACGGCCTGACCCCGGCCGAGATCCGCCTGGCCACCCTGCTGGCCACCGGCATCGGCCTGCCCGAAGCCAGCGAGCGCCTGCGTGTGCGGCATGAGACCGCGCGCAGCCAGCTCAAGGCGGTATTCCTCAAGACCGGCGCCACCACGCAGGCCCGCCTGACACGGATGCTGACCCAGCTGAGTACCGCGCTCGGGCCCGGCACGGGAACCCCTGCTCCGGAATCCGCGCCCGACGCTCAACCGAGCAATCGAAGCGCTGTATAGACCGCCATGCCTGCCGCGATCATGCCAACCATGCGCCGCGTCAGCAGGTAGAACACCAGGGCGACCGCCCCGGCCACCAGCTTGTAGTTGCCCGGCGCAATGGTGAAATGCCCCTGCCACGTCATCAGGTCGGGCAGGATGATGGCCRCCAGCGCCGCCGCCGGCGCGTAGCGCAGCGCGCGCTGGATGCGGTCGGGCACCGTCACGCGCTCGCCCGCCATCAGGAACAGCGCGCGGGTGACGATGGTCACCACCGCCATGCCCACCAGCGCGACCCAGATCTCGAGATGGCTCATGAACGGTCCTCGGCCGACTGGGGAGGCACCTGCGCCGCCGCATGCTCCAGCTTGCGGCGGCGGATACCGCGCAAGGTCGCCCGGGCCGCCAGTTCGTCGCTGGCCATGCCGGCCGCGATCGCGCCCACCACTGCCGCCACCAGGCCCAGCCGGTAAGGCAAGTGAAAGCACAGCAGCGCCAGGGTCGAAGCCACCGCCACCGCCAGCATCGTGGAACGCGAGTTGATGGTGGAGACCATGACCGGGATCAGCGCGAGGGTACCGGCCAGCCCAAGGCCCCAGCTATCCGGGAACGCGCTGGCCAGCACGATGCCGATGATGGACGAGACCTGCCACATGGCGAAGTTGGTCAGCGCCATGCCCCAGAAGTAGCCCTCCTTGCCCGGCTCGTGGCCCGGCGTGGCATAGCGCTGCATGAAGTAGACGAAATGCAGGTCGCCGTTGAAGGACCCCAGCAGGGTGCGGCGCCACAGCGGCAGGTAACTGAAATGCGGCTGCAGTCCCGCACTGAAGATGACAAATCGCAGGTTGACGATGGCGGCGGTCAGCCAGACCGTCCACAACGGCAAACCCGCCGCGAACAGCGGCAGCACCGACAACTGGGCCGAGCCCGCGTAGACCAGCAGCGACATGCCGATCGCCTCGGGCACGTTCATCACCGATTTGCTCATGGCCACGCCGGTCACCAGCCCCCAGGAGAACACCGCGGGCAGGGACGGGGCGAAATAGCGCGCGCCCTCGATAAAGCCGGCCCGCTCGGCCGGGGCAATACGATGCCAGGGACGCAGCAGGGCCTGGGGCGGTCGGAATGTCATGTTCTAAGGTCTTGGGGGGAAGCGGCGCCGGCTCCGCCACAGTGGAAAGCCTGGGGCACGTGAGTTGCCCGACGGGCGGGGCGCGCGGGCAAGGCCCCATTATAGGGCCAGCCCCGGCCACTCGTAAGCAACCGCTTAACAGATTCGCCGTTGCCCTTGGCTGGGGTGCCTGCAAATAAAAAGCCCCCGCATGCGGGGGYCCTGCAGGTGGGGACGGCCGTGCGGGATTCAGTCGATCGAGGCGCCCACGCTCTTCACCACGCCGGCCCACTTCTGGCGATCCGCCTTCACGGTGGCCCGGAACTGTTCGACCGTCTCGATCCGCGGCGAATTGCCGGCATCGATCAGTTTCTGCCGGATCGCCGGCGTTTCCAGCGCGACCTGGACCGCGTCATTGATCTTCTTGCTGATCCTGGCGTCCAGTCCCTTGGGTCCGAAGAAACCAAACCAGATAGTGCTGTTAAACCCGGCCAGGCCACTCTCGGCAATCGTCGGCACCTCCGGGATCACCGCCACTCGGTTCCTGGTGGTCACGCCCAGCAGCCGGACCTTCCCCGCCCTGTATTGCGGCAACACGCTCTGCACCTGATTAAAAATGCAGCAAACCTCGCCCTTTAGCACGGCCTGCAACGCATCCGGGCCGCCCTTGTACGGCACGTGGACCATGTCCAGGCCGGCGCGCGCATTGAACTCGGCGAAGGCCAGGTGGGTGCCGGTACCGTTGCCGGTGGACGCGTAGTTGTACTTGCCCGGATTGGCCTTGACCTTCTCGATGAATTCCTTCACCGACTTCACGTCGATCACGGACGGGTTGACCGTCAGCACATTGGACACTTCCACCAATGGTGCCACGGGCGTGAAATCGGCCTCGGCGTCGAACGGCAGGCTCTTATACAGGGCCGGGTTGATGCCGTGGGTGGCGGCGGTGCCGAGCAGCAGCGTGTAGCCGTCGGGCTTGGCGTGCGCGACCACTTCGGAGGCCACGTTGCCGCCCGCGCCGGGGCGGTAGTCATAAATGATGGTGGTCTTGAGCGACTTCTGCAGCGATTCCTGCAGGGTGCGGCCGACCATGTCCACGCCCGAACCGGCGGTAAAGCCCATCAGGATGGTAATCGGCTGGGCGGGCCATGCCGGGTCCTGGGCACGGGCCGGCGCGGCCAGCGTGCAAAGCGCGGCCAGGGCGCCCAGACCGGCTGCCAGGCGAGAAACCGGGCGGGAAACAAGGGAAATGCGGCGGGATGCAATGCGGAGCATGGGGGTACCGTCGGAAAAATGAATGCGGGTCGGGGCTGCCGGCCGGGGTCTGGCGCCCCGGGCCAAAACAGCAAGATACCAACGATCCGCCGCATTACCAACGATGGAGTTCGCTTGAAGGTATGCCATGTTGGTATAAGCAGACATGGAGCGGAATCGCGATGGGCAACGACGCCCCTAGTTGCGCAGCAGACCCACCAGTTCGTCGATGTCTGGCAGCGCGGCCGCCGTGCCGGTCAAGCCGTCCCCGCCCTCCCCGATCTCCAGGATGCCGTCGGCCAGCGCCCGCTTGCCGTGGTGCAGCGCAAGGATGCGCTCCTCGATGGTGCCCGCGCTGATCAGCCGGTACACCGTCACCGGCCGCTGCTGCCCGATGCGGTGGGCGCGGCCCATGGCCTGGTCCTCGGCGGCCGGGTTCCACCACGGGTCGGCGATGATCACGTAGTCCGCCGCGGTCAGGTTGAGGCCGAAACCACCGGCCTTCAGGCTGATCAGGAAGACATCGCCCTGCCCCGCCTGGAAAGCCGCCACGCGCCGGGTGCGCTCGGCTGCCGGCGTGGCGCCGTCCAGGTACTGCCACGCCAGCCCGGCCTCGTCCAGTCCCCGGCGCAGCAACTGCAGGAAGTCGACAAACTGGCTGAACACCAGCGTCTTGTGGCCGTTGGCGGCCAGTTCGCCGGCCAGTTGCACGAACGCGCGCACCTTGGCGCCCTCCTGCCCCAGATCCAGCTCGGGCGTGACCAGGCGCGCGTCGCAGGCGGCACGGCGCAGCCGCATCAGTTGCGCCAGCACATGGATGCGTGCCTCGGCGCCGGGCTGGCCGGAGGCGGTCCGGCGCGCCTTCGGGCCGCTGACCGCTGCCTCGGCTTCGGCCAGCGCCTGGCGGCGCAGCGCTTCATAGTGAGCCGCCTCGACCGGCTCCGGCTCGATGCGCAAGACCAGTTCGGTGCGTGGCGGCAGTTCGTCCAGCACCTGGGCCTTGGTCCGGCGCAGCACGAACGGCGCGATCATGCGGCGCAGCCGCTGGGCCGCCTCGCGCACGCCGTTGCGCTCGATCGGCACGGCGAAGTATTCGTTGAAGCGGACCAGCGAGCCAAGCAGGCCCGGGTTGCAGAAGCGCATGATCGACCACAACTCGGCCAGGCGGTTTTCCACCGGCGTGCCCGACAGCGCCATGCGGAAGCCGGAGCGCAGCTCGAACATCGCCTGCGAGCGCTTGGTGGCGGCGTTCTTGAAGGCCTGCGCCTCGTCGGCCACCACCGTGTGCCATTCCCGCTTGCAGAACGCTTCCCGGGCCTGGAGCAACAAGGTGTACGAGACGATCACCATGTCATGCGGGCCGGCGTGTTCCAGCAAGGCCGCGCGCTCGCCCTCGGCATAGATGTGCACGCGCAGCGTCGGCGCGAAGCGCCGCGCCTCCTCGGCCCAGTTGCCGCAGACCGAGGTCGGCGCGATGACCAGCGCGGCGCCGCCGTCCGCCCGCGCCAGCATCACCGCCAGCGCCTGCAGGGTCTTGCCCAGTCCCATGTCGTCGGCCAGGCAGGCGCCGAAACCGGCTTCGGCCAGCGACATGGCCCAGCGGAAGCCGTCCTCCTGGTAAGGCCGCAACTCGGCGGCAAGGTTGGCAGGCAGCCGGGCATCGCCGTCGCGCGCCCGGCGCAGGCGCGCCACGCGCTGGCGGAAATGCGCGTCGGGATCGATGCCCGCGCCGGCCAGCACATCGTCCAGCCAGGGCGCCGCCATCAGCGGCACCTTGATGCCGCCGGGCACGCTGTGCGCCACGCTCGCGAGGTCGCGCAGCCGCGCGCGCAGGCTGCGCGTGAGCGCCACGTAGACGCCCTGGCCCATCGGCATGAAGCGCCCCGCATGGCTGCCGGCCCACGCCAGCAACTGGCCGAGCTGCAGCACCAGCCCCTCGGCCACGCTCAACTCGCCGACCAGCTTGAACCATTCGCTCTCGGTTTCGATATGCACCGCCAGTTGCGGGATGTCGGCGCCCACCACCCGTATTTCCTTGCCCCTGGGCCACTCCACCGCCAGCACGCCAGGCAGCCCGGGCAGCTGCTCGACCACCGACAGCGCTTCCTCCGGGTCGGCCAGGGTCCAGTCGTATTCGCCGCTCTCGGGCGAGCGCGGCACCAGGAAAGGCAGCGCGTCAAAGACTTCGGCCACGTGGGTCAGCTCGGACTTGAGATCGCGCACCGTGGCGAGGCTCTCCCCCTTGACCGCCGCCATCAGCCGTTCGCGCCCGCTGCCCGGCGCCAGCCGTGGCCCGAGCGGACCGAGCGGCGTCACCACCAGGCGCAGGGCCAGGCCCTCGCCCAGCGGCGACAGCTCGGCCCGCAGACGGCTCTCGGTCTCGAGTTCGCGGGCGCTGCCGTCGTGGTCAGAGTGCACCTGGAAATGGCCGGACAGCGCGCGCAGCGTGGCGTCGAGCTGGGCATGCGCTTCGGCTGGCACCGCCAGCCCGTCGGCGATCAGTTGCGCCGCGCCTTGCTGCGCGGGCGTCAGCCGGATCACGCGCAGGCGCTGCGAGCCTTCGCGCAGCACGGTGATCTGGCGCAAGGCCTCGGCATCCGCGCGGCTGCCGGCGGGCAGGAAGCTGTCCAGCGCCGGCGCCTCCCGCACCGGCGGCGAGACCCGCAGCGTATAGCGCCCGCCCTGGCGCACGACTTCCAGCGTGGGCGCCCCTTCCACCACTTCCAGCGTCTGCTCGGGCGCTTGCGCCAGCACGACGCCAGGATGCCCGACCAGGGCGAGCATGGCCGCGGCGCGATCGAGTACGTAGCGCCGGTGATAGGACTGGTCACGGCGGACCGCGCGGGCTACGCGGGCATCCCAGGGCTCCAGGCGGTCGTCCTCGGCGAGCCGGGCCAGCGGCAGCGGCCGCGGCTTGTTCCAGCCGCGCGGACCGCGCAGCTGCTCCAGCGGCTCGATGGTGCCGAGCGCGCCGTCGGCGTCCAGGCTGAGCGCCCACAAGATGCGGCTGGCACTGGCGCCGTCGGGCGCGCGCGCCTCGCCCGCAAGGGTCTGCAGCGCTTCGAGCGCCAGCCGCCAGCTCTCCTGGCGCTGGCCGGCGAAGAAGACGTCCGGCACCGGCTCGCCGGCCTCCAGCATCCGGGCCGCATTGAGTTGCTGCCCGAACCAGCGCAGGCCACAGGCTTGCAGACGGACATGCAGGCCGTCGATGGCTTCGGCGCGGGCCGCCGCTGGCTGGCGGCGTCCGCTGGCTTGCGCCACATCGCCCAGCCAGGCGCGCAGCATCACGCGCCAGAATTGCGCGAGCGGCGGCACTTCGGGACGCAACTCAAATGCGGCTTCGTCCAGGCGAGCGTCGCCGCGATGCACCGCGAGCGCATGACACCACAGCCCCCAGCGCCCGGTAGGCGCAGGGGTGCGCGAGCCGGCTTCCGCCTGGCAGAACTTGCGTGCCTGATCGAGGTGCGCGGGCGTGCGCTGGGCGAGCAAGGACAGCGGGTAGTATGGCGCCAGCGCGGGCGACAGCAAGCCGGTGCGCTGGCCGCGCTCGGTTCGCAGGCTCTTGAGCGCGGCTTCGAAACCGGCCTGGGCCCCCGCCCAGTCGCCATCCCCGGCATGCGTAAAGGCATGCAGCGCCAGCGCCTGGCCGCTGCCGGGCACCGTGGCCAGCACCGCCAGCGCACGCTGGCGCTCGCCGCCATACAGCAAGCCCTCGGCCAGCACCCCGCGTAACCGCCCCGGCACCGTGGCGAATTCGCCGTCGCCGCGTGCCTGCGCATCGGCCAGGTAGTCCAGATAGGGCCGCAGGGCCGGGTCCCAGTCCGCATACAGCGCATCCAGCACCGCGTGCAGCATGCGCCAGCGCCACGGCGATACCACCCGCGCCAGCGCCGCCGGCCCGCCGCTGCCCAGCGCCGCGGATACCAGCAGCCGGGGCAGGCCGGAACCCGTCTCCCATGGCGCCAGCAATTCGTCGATCTCCGCCTCCGGCGCCCCGGCGAAAAGCATCCCGCGCAGCCGTTCGGCGCGCACACCGGCAAGCGGATCGGAATCAGAGGCGGCGGGTCGTGATGATGGCGAAAGGGGCACGGGTGGCGGTGGCGGCATACACAATGTGACGATTTTAGACCCCCGCGAGCCCGCGCCCGCGTTGGCACAAGGGGTCCCGGGGTTTACAATGCCTCCTTTGCATTGCTGACGGCCTCACGGAGAAGAACCATGTCGATGGCGGATCGCGACGGAAAAATCTGGATGGACGGCAAGCTGATCGAGTGGCGCGACGCCAAGATCCACGTGCTGACCCATACCCTGCACTACGGCATGGGCGTGTTCGAGGGCGTACGCGCCTACAAGACGCCGGCCGGGACCGCGATCTTCCGCCTCAAGGAGCACACTCGCCGCCTGTTCAACTCGGCCAAGATCTTCCAGATGCAGATGCCGTTCGACGAGGCCACGCTGGCGGCGGCGCAACGCGAGGTGGTGAAAGCCAACCAGCTCGAATCCTGCTACATCCGCCCGCTGGTCTGGATCGGCTCTGAAAAGCTCGGCGTCTCGGCCAGGGGCAACACCATCCACGTGGCGATCGCCGCATGGCCCTGGGGCGCCTACCTGGGCGAAGAAGGCATGGAGCGCGGCATCCGCGTCAAGACCTCCTCCTTCACCCGCCATCACGTCAATGTCTCGCTGGTGCGGGCCAAGGCCAGCGGCTATTACATCAACTCGATCCTGGCCAACCAGGAAGCCACCAGCCTCGGCTACGACGAGGCCCTGCTGCTGGATACCGAAGGCTATGTGAGCGAAGGCTCGGGCGAGAACGTGTTCGTGGTGCGCAACGGCGTGATCTATACGCCTGACCTGGCCTCGTGCCTGGACGGCATCACCCGCGACGCGATCCTCACCATCGCCCACGATCTCGGCATCGAGGTGCGCGAGAAGCGCATCACGCGCGACGAAGTGTACTGCTCGGACGAAGCGTTCTTCACCGGCACCGCCGCCGAAGTCACGCCGATCCGCGAACTCGACGACCGCGTCATCGGCGAAGGCCGGCGCGGCCCGGTGACCAAGCGCATCCAGGATGCCTTCTTCGCCGCCGTCGGTGGCACCAGCGAACAATACAAGCACTGGCTGACCCTGGTCTGAACACCGGCCAGCCACTTACCTAGTCCTGACAAAAGACCAAGTCCATCCCCGCAACACCATGACGCAAACCGCATCCGTAATCGAAATCGGCGCAGAAGATCTTCCCCTGCACTGCCCCACCGGCAATACGCCCGCCTGGAATTACCATCCGCGCGTCTTCCTCGACGTGACCGACACCGGCGAGGTGAAATGCCCATACTGCGGTACCGTCTACAAGCTCAAGCCAGGCACCGTCATCAAGGGTCACCACTGACACGGCTCGCGTTTCACCGCACCACCCCGATGCTCCGGCCCGCCAAGCGGCGCGCCGGAGCGTTGGCGTGCGTGGCGCGCGCAGACCGCGCCACGCCCATTCTTCCGGCAGCGCCCCATTCATGAAAAAAGCCCTCGTCATCGCCCCCAACTGGATCGGCGACGCCCTGATGGCGCAGCCGCTCTTCGCGCTGATGAAAGCGCGCCATCCGCGCCTGCAGATCGACGCACTCGCCCCCAAATGGGTGGCGCCGGTGCTGGCACGCATGCCCGAGATCCACCAGGTATTCCCCAGCGAACTGGCGCACGGCAAGCTGCAACTCTCCGCACGGCTGATGTTCGCCCAGCAGCTCAAGAACGAAGGCTACGACGCGGCCTACGTGCTGCCCAATTCGCTCAAGTCGGCCCTGATTCCCTGGCTGGCCGGCATCCCGCTGCGCGTGGGCTATCGCGGCGAAGCGCGCTTCGGCCTGCTCAATATCCGCCACGGCAACCCGCCGCGCGACCACCGCCCGCCCATGGTCGAGCACTACGCGCGGCTGGCGCTCAAGCCAGGCGCGCGCCTGCCCGAAGACCTGCCCGAGCCGCGCCTGCGCATCGACCCGGTGCGCATGGCCAAGACCGCGGAGCGCTTCGGCATTGCGCCGCAGACCCGCCTGATCGCCTTCTGCCCGGGTGCGGAATTCGGCCCGGCCAAGCGCTGGCCGGCGGCGCACTTCGCGGAACTGGCGCAGATGCTCAAGCGCTCGTTCCCGTATGCGCAGATCATCACGCTTGGCTCGCCCAAGGATGCCGCGATCGCCGACGAGATCGTCAAAGGCGCGCCGTTCGTGCGCAATCTCTGCGGCCAGACCTCGCTCGACGACGCCGTCGACCTGCTGGCGATGGCCGAAGGCGCCGTATGCAACGACTCCGGCCTGATGCACGTCACCGCGGCGCTGAACCGGCCGCAGGTGGCGGTGTTCGGCTCCAGTGACCCACGCCACACTCCCCCGCTGTCGCAGGCTGCGAGTATCATGTGGCTGCAGCTCGAATGCAGTCCGTGCTTCAAGCGTGAGTGCCCCCTCGGACACTTGCGGTGCCTGAAGGACATCGAGCCCGAAATGGTGTTTGTGGAGCTGCGCAAGCTCCTGCACCGGGCCTGAAGCGCTGACCCGCCGTTCGTAATCATCCGGCCAACGAATCCCTGAGCCCAGTCCACCATGCCTCGTTTTGCCCGCCTGTTCGATTCCGCCGAAGACATCGTAGAAGCCTTTCGCGAGGCCATGAAGCTGCGCGATGCGGACGGCGCCCTGCGCCTGTGGCTGGATGAGGATTCGGTAACGTGCGTGATGCCCGACGGCCAGCGCCTGATCGGCCACGAGCACCTGCGCCAGGCCTTCGCGCAGTTGCTGGCCTTGCAGCCGGTGCTGATCGACGTGATCGAGACCAGCAGCCACACCTCGATGGGGGTCGCCATCTTCGACGTGACCGAAGCCCTGCGCTTCGGCGACGACCGCATCGAAGCCGACCTCTACGTGCACACCACCTATGTGCTGATGCAGAACCACGAGGGCTGGCGACTGGCGCATATCCATTGCAGCCCGGCCAACGCCAGCCAGGTCGCCACCGTCAGCACGGCGCCGGGCCAGGCGCTTCACTAGCGGGATCCGGCGCGGCGCCACGGCCCGGCAGCCCGCCAGCTCCAAGCATCCAGGCATGAGCCAGCTTCCGCCATCGCACCACAGCCCCCCAGGGGCGGTGTCACCCGTTCCGGGCGCCTCCTCGTTCGGCGGCGGCCGCCGCATGCCGTGGTGGCTCTCCGGCGGCCACGCCCAGACCATCATCCCGGCGCGCTTCACGCAGCGCCCTGCGCGCGTGGCCTTCAAGCGCGAGCGCTGGACCGCGCCCGACGACGACTTCGTCGACCTCGACTGGACCACGCACCCGGTGGCGCCCGATACCCCGCTGCTGGTGATGTTCCACGGCCTGGAAGGCGACTCTGGCAGCCACTACGCGCAGGCCATGATGCATGCGCTGGCCGCGCGCGGATGGCAGGGCGTGGTCCCGCACTTTCGCGGCTGCTCGGGAGAGCTGAACCTGGCGCCGCGTTTCTATCACTCCGGCGACTCGGAGGAGGTCCACTGGATCCTGGAACGGCTGCACAGGCAGTATTGCGCGCATGGGCGCAAGCTGCTGGTGGTCGGCATCTCGCTGGGCGGCAATGCCCTGCTGCGCCTGCTCGGCGAACAGGGCAGCGGCGCGGCCTTCATCGGCGCCGCGGCGTCGGTGTCGGCGCCGCTGGACCTGGCCGGCGGTGGCGCGGCGCTGTCGCAGGGCTTCAACATGCTGTACACGCGCATGTTCCTGCAAACCCTCAAGCGCAAGTCCCTGGCCAAGCTAAAGCAGTATCCCGGCCTGTTCGACCGGGAAGCCATGCTCGCCAGCCGCGACCTGTACGCCTTCGACAATATCGTCACGGCGCCGCTGCATGGCTTTCGCGACACCGACGATTACTGGGCGCGCGCCTCCAGCAAGCCCGTGCTCGACCGCATCGCCGTGCCCACGCTGGTGCTCAACGCGCGCAACGACCCCTTCCTGCCGGCGCGCCACCTGCCGGGCCCGGCCGACGTCAGCCCGCAGGTCTGGCTGGAGCAGCCAGAGCACGGTGGTCACGTCGGTTTCATGACGCCGCGCGAAGATAAGCTGCGCGTGTTGCCGGTACTGCCCTATGCGGGGCATATCGAGTGGCTGCCGGCGCGCATCCTGCGGTTTTTCGACGCCGTGGCTTAGCGCGCCGGCGCAGCCCCGCACACCCGTTGCGAACGGATGGCAAACCCGGGCGGCCACCTGAATGAATGCGAGCGGGATGCCCTTCATGGACGGCATGAACGGCCCCGCAAGGAGACAGCGACGATGGATGACACAGTCAAGCAAGCAATGGCCCGCTGGCCCAACGTCCCCAACTGCTACGGCTGGCTGGCGCTGGACCGGCGCGGGCAATGGCGCATGCGCAACGAGTACGCCCAGCAGCACGGCCTGTCCGGCGACCCGATCCGGCACGAAGCGCTGATCGCGTTTATCGAGCGCAACTACCAGCACGACGAGCGCGGTGCCTGGTACTTCCAGAACGGCCCGCAGCGCGTGTTCGTGTCGCTGGCCTACGCGCCGTGGATCGCGCGGCTGCATCAGGGCCAGCTGCGGACCACATCGCAGCACGCCTTCGCGCTGCGCGCCTGCCATGCGGACGAGCATGGCAATGTGCTGCTGGTCGGCGAGGTGGAAGGAGAGAGCGGGAATGCGGGCAAGCCGCAGGTCGCGCTGCTGCACGACCATGACCTCGATGCCTTCAGCAGCGCCTGCACCTGGCACGGTGAGGCGTGCGGCGGCAATCTCGGCGTGTTTCATTTCAACGGTACCGACGTGGCGATCGAACCGATTGTCGAAGACGAGGTGCCGACGCGCTACGGCTTCGTGCGCCAGCCGCTGCCGCCCGCGGGCGAGCAGGCCGCCTGAGCGGCGGCGGCGGGAACAGCGGTAGCGGGCGTGGCCGTCAGTTAGGCATGCTCTTGCTGTCCTGCTTCTCTTCGCGGAACTGGCGCTCCAGCTGGTGCAGGCGCGCATCGACCTCCGACAGCGTGTAGAAATCGCCATCGCCCGCCTTGCGCGCGATCTGCAACTGCTCGATGGCGGCCTGGTAGGCGCCATCGACCGCATACTTCTCCGCCAGCGCCTGGTGCTGCTGTACACGCCGGCCCTGCGCGGCATAGGCCCGCGCCAGCATGTCCCACCACTCGGAACGCGCGACCTCTTCGCGCGTGCGTTCGCGCAGGAAGGTCACCGCCTGGTCCGTCCGGCCGGCACCGAGCAAGGTCGCCGCGTAGCTCAGCGCCACCGCGTGCGACAGCGGAAACGCCTTCATCGATACCATGGCCTGATTCAGCGCATCCTGCTGCCGGCCCTGCGCGCGCGCCAGCTCGATCGCCATCACATCGAGCATGGCGCTGCCGGAAGTGGCGCCGGGAATATTGCCGTACAGCCGGCGGGCTTCGGCCAGGAACTGCTCCGCGGCAGCGTTGCGGCCCAGCCGCTGCTCGGCGAAAGCCATCCCGTAATACAGCGCCGGCAAGCGCACCGGTGAAGCTGCCGCCAGTTGCGTCTGCAGCGCGGCACGCACGTTCTGCAGGTCGCTAGGCGTGGTTTCCTGGATGATGCGCGCACGCATGCGAGCGAACTCGTATTCCGGGGTATTTGGCACCTTGCGCACCGCCACATGGCTTACGCGGTCCTGCATGTCGGCGATCCGCTCCGAGGTGAGCGGGTGGGTGCGCACGTAGGCCGGCACCGAATTCTCCGAGATGCCCATCACCCGCTGCAGCCGCTTGAAGAAGTCAGGCATGCCCTGCGGATCGAAGCCGGCGGCGGTCATGATCTGGAACCCGACCCGGTCGGCCTCCCGTTCCGCCCCGCGCGAGAACGACAACTGGTTGGAGATGGCGGCCGCCTGCCCGCCCATGGCCAGCGCCGCGGCCGCATCGCCGCTCTTGGTGGCCGCCAGTCCCGCGAGCACCATCGATGCCAGCGCGATCCACATCGACTGGTCCTGCGTGGTGATGCCGCGCGCGATATGCCGCTGCATCACGTGGCCGATTTCGTGGCCGAGCACCGAAGCCAGCTCGGACTCGGTATCCGACTGCACCAGCAGGCCGGTGTGCACGCCGATGTACCCGCCCGGCAGCGCAAAGGCATTGATGGTACGGTCGCGCACCGCGAACAGCTCGAAGCCGGTCGCAAAGGTGCCGGCACCGTTGGAGCCGGAGATGTTCTGCCGGCGCGCCGCCTGCACCAGGCGATAACCAAGCATGTTCAGGTAATCGGCCAGCAGCGGATCCGACACATAGTCCGGATCGCGCCGGATATCGCGCATGATGCGATCGCCCAGGCGCTTTTCCATATCGGGCGTCAGCGACGCCGTGGACGGGTCTCCCAGGTCGGGCAACTGCGCGCCGTTGGTCTCTACCACCGTGTTGTTGCTGCGCAGCCCGAATTCGGACTTCTGCCCCGCCTTGACGCTGCGGTTCAGGTTGTCGTAGACCTGGTCGCTGCCACCGCCATCCGTCCCCGTGGTGGCGGCTGCGGCGGTGCGCGCGGGATCGTTCAGCAACACGCGCTGCTGGGGCCAGGCGGGTAACGCCATCGTCAGCGCCAACAGTGCCGCCAGCGAACGGCGCGCAAAGCGCCCCGGTTTCGCGGACGCGCGCAGGGGTACGGCCGCGGGAACGGCATCGGCATGGCGCACGGGGCCCATGCGAGATTTGAGGCGCGCCTGTCGGGCGGGCGAGGAGAGCGCTCCGGCGAGCGTTTGGTTCTTGCGCATATTGCTATGATAGCGGCCTCCGGAGGCCATTCCCACCGGGCATCGCCCGGTCTTGCCACGCCCTGCCCCGGCTAGCGCGGCAAATGCGGCGGACGCCTCCGCCACGCTTTCCTCTCGACTCCGCAGGTCCATGCCATGAGCCAGCTCACCCATTTCGATTCAGCCGGACAAGCCCATATGGTAGACGTCGGCGCCAAGGCCCATAGCCACCGCGTGGCCGTGGCCACCGGCACCATCACCATGCTGCCCGCCACATTCGCGCTCGTGCGGGACGGCACCGCCAAGAAAGGCGATGTGCTCGGCATTGCCCGCGTGGCCGCCATCATGGCCACCAAGCGCACCTCCGACCTGATCCCGCTATGCCACCCGATCTCGCTCACCAAGGTAGCGGTGGACTATGCGCTGGACGAAGCCAGCGGCACCATCCGCTGCACCGTGCGCACCGAGACGCACGGCCAGACCGGCGTGGAGATGGAAGCGCTGACCGGCGTGCAGGTGGCCCTGCTGACCATCTATGACATGTGCAAGGCGGTGGACCGGGGGATGGTGATGGGGGATGTGAAGTTGCTGGAGAAGCATGGGGGGAAGTCGGGGGACTGGGTGGCCGGCGACAGTTAAGCGATTGTTTTATAAGCCTTAGCCTGACGCACGTCATCACCCGCCCTGCTGACCAATTGCCTCATTGCCTTGACGGCAACGGATGCCATGGAGTGACGCAGAATCGATTTTGACCAAATTTTCTCCAAATGGTCACGGGAGATGGAATCGATGCGGCATTGGGAACAAGCGGCAGGCACGGGTTTCGCGCAACGGATTTCCACCGGAAGCAACGACTTCGATCGCGCCCAATTCGTTGAAATTCCCGCTGTCCCCAAGTAATGGTCTCCATAAGTGCTATTTGCCATCGTGCTGGTAAGCAAATCACGGCAACCTATACTCCAGACGGATGAATGGGCAATCGATCCTGTCCCGGGGATGTTGCCGCCCCGTTGCATCGGCAATCCTGTTCGGAGATGACATGATGCCGAATGTAAAGCGGACGAATTTCATTTTACGCTGGGTTGTCCTGGCGGCACATGGAATTGCATTCTCGATTTTTCTCCCCACCGTGGGTCACGCACAATCGGTGGACAACGTCAGATACGCCATGGTGCTGTTGAAGATGAAAGTGCTCAATTTGGGCGCACCGGCGATCAAAGGAGAAGAAGCCGTTGCCGGAAAACCCGCACCGGCCTTGTATTTTGGCGCTAACAAGATGAACAATAACTTTGCCGTGGTTGACGATGTGAAAAACACGGTGGGCGGTACCGCAACGCTATTCGTGAAGAGCGGTGAGGAATTCATCCGTGTGGCAACGAATGTGCAGAAAGACGATGGGTCGCGCGCCATTGGCACCGTACTCGATCCCAACGGCAAGGCTATCGCGGCAATTCGCGGCGGTGGCGCGTACTATGGCGATGCCGACATTCTCGGAAAGTCCTATATCACAGGCTATGAACCGATACAGGATCCCCTTGGCAGAGTCATCGGCATCTACTACGTAGGTTATCTCAAGGCGCAGTGAGTCTGCGTAGGCTCTACTTTATACCCCGCGTCGCCACCCCGGCGACGCGGGGCCCCGAAAGCCCGCTCACAGTAGGCGACACTACCGGCAATGGTCTGAACACTACTCCGAAAAAGCGCTATCCACGATAGCTTTCGGCCAAATTCCCAGGCATTCCGAATAGCACACTAAGCCTTGCTTCTACTTAAGGCACTTCCACCACACTTTCCCCTGACCAGCAATCTATTTCCAGATTTTGTCGGGATGCGCGCGACGCCATTATGGTCCGACGAAATTCCCTTATCAAATCCAAGAACCATCTCCTTGGACGGATCCGATCGAACAATGATTTTCCTGGTATCCAGTTCGATGCCATCAAAATTACCAACAACATCGGTTATCCCCAAGACACAAACGATTGACGGACCGCAGGAGCCCGTTACGTTCTTGGTTTCGACTTCATCCAGGGATTTCTCCCCTCTGCGCTTGCAGGGCGGGCGGTGGCCCACAGCAATCAAAGATGGATCCCGCCGGATCTCTGGCGCGCGCCTGCAAGTATCCGATCCGCATCACAGCCCCCCGCCTCTCTTATCCGCCATGACACACGCTTACGCCGTGGCCCCTTCCGCTGTAACAAGCGTAACGCCGCATTTCGCCAGCAGGGGGCACCGCRCCACATGCGTCAAATTGGTATTCAATGCAGTTAAGGGGGTGCAGGTGCAGCCCCGCGGGACATCGTTCCGCGTCGATCCAGGGTGAGCAACATGAACGGGCGTAGGGTTGGCCAGCTTTTGCTGGTGTTGGCGGCGCTGAGTGCGGGCGGGACGGCCCTGGCAGGCGGCGGCCACGGTGGAGGCGGCGGCGGCGGACATGGCGGGGGAGGCTGGCACGGGGGCGGCGGCTGGCACGGCGGCGGTGGCTGGCATGGCGGCTGGCACGGGAGCGTGGGGATCTATGTCGGGCCCGGCTTTGGGTATGGATACGGTTGGGGCTACCCCTACTCCCCCTACTACTACCCTCCTGGCTACTACTATCCGCCCGCGGCAGTGGGAGTGCCGAGTTCTCCACCGCAATACATAGAGCAGGGCCAGGACGGATCGTGGGAAATGAACAGCGGCGCTGTCGCGGCACCGGCGCCCCGGCAGGAGGCGTACTGGTATCACTGCGCCAGGCCGGATGGCTACTATCCGTATATCAAGGCGTGCCCCGGCGGCTGGCAGAAGGTTCCAGCGCAGCCACCCGCCTAGCGCCTGGAGCGCGCGTTTCCAACCTGCGGCGCGCAGCACCGCTGTGTGCGATGTTTCGATGACCGAGGTACCGAGGTGCCGAGATGAAAGCCTTTGACCGTCCCAGCTTGCCTGGACTCCCGATCTTGCTGAGCCTGCCGCTGGCAGCGCTTGTTCTGGCCGGCTGTGCCGTGATGCCCAGCGGTCCCAGTGTGATGGTGCTGCCAGGCACCGGCAAGAACTTCGACCAGTTCCGGGCCGACGACTATGCCTGCCGCCAGTTCGCCTTCGGCCAGGTGGGCGGCGTGACCGCAAACCAGGCGGCAACCAACAGCGCGGTCGGCAGCGCCGCGGTCGGCACCGCGCTGGGAGCGGCAGCGGGTGCGGCGTTCAATGGCGGCTCCGGCGCGGCAGTGGGTGCGGGCATCGGCCTGCTCACCGGCGCGGCGATCGGCTCGAGTAATGCCCAATACGCCGGCTACGGCAGCCAGCGCCAGTACGACGCTGCTTATGTGCAGTGCATGTACGCCAGCGGTCATCGGGTGCCGGTCTACGGCAATATGGCGGCGGCCCCGCGGCCTGCCGCCCCGACTTACTACTATCCGCCGCCCCCTCCGGGCTACTACCCGCCGCAGTAACCCTGCGAGCCCCGGCCCGGGGTGCCGCAGCCGCGTACGGGCAGACTCCGCGCGCCGCGATCCGCCCGCCGTGGAGCGCTTATTCCGGCTTGCCCTTGTTGCGCGCCTTCACCCAGTCGCAGAAATCGCGCGGCCGCGCCGCCGCGTCGACTTCGGCGCAGAAGCGGGCCAGTTCGGCGARCTGGTTTGCCTCGTCGCCAGCAAAGTAGAAATGCAGGCGCTCCAGCCATGCGCGGCCCTGAACGGGATCGCCGCTCAAGGCCAGCAGCCAGGCGGTGCGGGCAATCAGCGTAGGCGTGGGCAGCAGGTGGACGGCGGCGATATGGGGCGCCAGCAGCTGCGCTGCATTCTCCGGCGTGATCCTGGCATCCTCGGTCGCATCCGCCGCGGCGGCCTGGCGAAACCAGAAATGCGGCATCGGCAGCGCTTTCCGGTGTTCGTCACGCGCATATTCGCGTGCCTCGGCACGCCGGTAGTCCTGCCACATGGTGGCAAGGATGACGGTCGTAGCGCCGATGAACGCCCCAACGGCCAGCACGGCAAGCCAGCGCGGCGTGCGCACGCGGCCGAACCCCGAGGGCTCCAGCCAGCCCAGCATGAAGCAGAACGGCAGCATGAAATACAGGTAGTGCAGCGGGTACTCCAGCATCGAATGTGCGCATAGCATCGCCAGCCACGTGAGCACCACCACCGTCTGCGCCCGGTCCGGCCCGTCTCCAAGCCACAGCCGCCGGTGCGCTACACGCCATAGCCACGCCAGCAATGAGAGCACGACACCGGCGGTGCCGACCAGGCCCGTTTTCGCCAGCAGGTCCAGCAGCGCGTTGTGCGCATGCAGGGACATTTCCACCGTCACGCCGACTTGCGCCAGCTGCTGGAACTGCGCCCAGCCGAACTCGCCCCAGCTCACCCCCAGCCAGGGATGCGCGCGGAACATTGCCCAGGCGTGGGACCACAGCGCCCCGCGCGCCGACACCTGGTCGGCTTGCCCCAACTGCGCCAGCGTATCGAACAGGCGCCAGTCGAAGACGTGCCCGGCGCTCTTCATCAGCGGCTGCAGGATCACCAGCACCACCACCATCGCCACCGCGGCGAAGGCAAGCCCGGCTGGCCGGCTCATGGGGTTGTGACCGGCATGGCCCGGACGTTGCATCGCACCCGGCCCGTCCCGCCCTGCCCCGCGCGCCATCCATGCGGCGAGCAATGCGTAGGCCGAGGCCAGCCCGACATGGAGGACACCGGTGCGCGATCCGGACAACACGATACCGCTCTCCAGCAACAGCACCGCCGCCAGCCAGGCTGGTGGTCGCAGCCAGCCGCGCGCGGCCAGCCACACGGCTGCCGCAAGCGCCAGGCCCTCAACCGTGGCCTGGTGATTGGGCTGGTTGAGGTTGCCCCACAGGCGTCGGTTGTCGTCGTAGAAGTAGGTGGAGACCATCCCGAACGTGTCGGACTCCAGGCCGAAGACCTGGACCCACTGCGCCAGCGTGCCGAGCAATCCGGCCACCAGCCAGGCAATCGCGAGCGCATCGGTCATCGCCTGGCGCTCGAGCGGAGACGCTGTCCGGCCTTGCCGCCAGGCTGCCCATATCACTGCGGCGGCAAGCGCGAGCACGAGTTCGGTGATCAGCCGGCTGCCCGACAGGTCCCTCATGCCGGTTAGCCCTTGCGTGACGCCGGTGGCGATCAGCCAGAGGGCAAATACGACGATCCACGGGAACTGAGCGGGAACGTCCCGATAAGCGAGCCCCGAGGCTTGCGGGTTTGCCACGGCAGCAAGCGCGATGACGGCCAGCGCGAACAGCAATGCCGAGGCCCATTCGCCATAGAAAGTGGCAATGGGGAGCGTGTGACGGGAGACCAGTAGCGGCGCAATCAGTGCGACGGCGAGGAAGCTGAGAGGTATGGCTGACCGGGAGGGCAGCATGCGGGGCGCCTTGTTATGCCTTGTTGGCAAAAGGCGGATGATAGCTCGGGGAGCAGGCAAAGAAAAAGCGCCCGAAGGCGCTTTTTCTTTCCGGACGGGCCGCACGCTGCCGTGCGGCCCGTCCATCGACAGACCGTCTGCCGACGGACTATTGTCCGTCAGGCCGGTTGTACCGACCGTTTCTGCAGCAGCTTGCCCACCACCACCACCAGCGCCGCGCCGATTGCGCCAAACACCAGGTGCGCATGCGGCACATGCATCTCGAACCACGCGGCGTCCACCGGATCGCTCACCAGCATCTCGCCTGCCAGGTAGCCCAGCAGCGCCGCGCCCAGCACGATGATGATGGGGAAGCGGTCCATGACCTTGAGCAGGATGGTGCTGCCGAACACGATCAGGGGAATCGACAGGCCCAGGCCAACGATCAGCAGCATCAGCTGGCTGCCTTCCGGCCCCTTCTGCGCCGCGGCGGCCACGGCCACCACGTTGTCGAGCGACATCACCAGGTCGGCGATCAGGATGGTGCGGATCGCGGACCAGATATTGTCCTTGGCGTCGTGGCCGTCCTCGTCGTCTTCGCCGGTCAGCAGCTGCACGCCGATGTAGACCAGCAGCAAGGCGCCGACGATCTTCAGGTAAGGCAGGCTCAGCAGCTTGACCGCGGCCACCGTCAGCACCACACGCATGATGATGGCGGCGGCACTGCCCCAGAAGATGGCTTTCTTCTGCTGGGCGGGCGGCAGGTTGCGGGAGGCCAGTGCGATCACCACGGCGTTGTCGCCGGAGAGCACGATGTTGGTCAGGATGATGGATCCCAACGCGATCCAGAACGCAGTGGAGGACAGCAGTTCCACGGTAAAGCTCCTCGAGTTTCTAAATTATGATTCGAACGCCACATATGTACCGATTATCACCGGTGCTTACGGAATTTCGGATGTCTGAGTCTTCAGACATGAAGATTTACCGTATCAAGCTTTCGATTCGGTTTCAATCGGCATGTCGCGCGCCTCCGGAGATACCCTAGGTGACTGGCGCTCCAGAATGAGATGCCCCCGCACGGAGGCGGGGGCATCGAGGTCCGATGTGCGGTTGCAGTCATGCAGCCGCACCGGCTCCGGCAATCTCTCCCGCCCGCGGGCGGAAAAGCTGCTGTTCGGTATTACAGGATCGACTTGAGCAGGCGAGCCATTTCCGACGGATTCTTGGTGACCTTGATACCGCAGGCTTCCATGATTTCCAGCTTGGCTTGCGCCGTGTCGGCACCGCCCGAGATCAGCGCGCCGGCGTGGCCCATGCGCTTGCCCGGAGGCGCGGTCACGCCAGCGATAAAGCCAACCACCGGCTTCTTCATGTTTTCCTTGATCCAGTAAGCCGCGTTGGCTTCGTCCGGGCCACCGATTTCGCCGATCATGACCACGGCGTCCGTTTCGGGATCGTCGTTGAACATCTTCATGATGTCGATGTGCTTCAGGCCGTTGATGGGGTCGCCACCAATGCCCACTGCCGACGACTGGCCCATGCCCAGCGCGGTCAGCTGACCCACCGCTTCATAGGTCAGCGTGCCCGAGCGCGACACCACGCCGATGCGGCCCTTGCGGTGGATGTGGCCCGGCATGATGCCGATCTTGATTTCATCAGGCGTGATCAGGCCCGGGCAGTTGGGTCCGAGCAGCAAGGTCTTCTTGTTGCCCTTCACCATCTTGTCCTTGAGCTCCATCATGTCGCGCACGGGGATGCCTTCGGTGATGCAGACCACCAGGTCCAGGTCAGCGTCAACGGCTTCCCAGATCGCGGCAGCGGCGCCGGCGGGCGGCACGTAGATCACGGAAACGGTGGCGCCCGTCGATGCCTTGGCATCCTTGACGCTGGCGTAGATGGGAATGCCTTCGAAGTCTTCGCCGGCTTTCTTCGGGTTCACGCCGGCAACGAAGCAGTTCTTGCCGTTGGCGTAGTCGCGGCAGCCACGGGTGTGGAACTGGCCGGTCTTACCGGTGATGCCCTGGGTGATGACCTTGGTGTCTTTATTGATCAGAATCGACATGCTGTAATCCTTTGCTTGGCTCAAAGCAGCGCGCGAAGGCCTGGCCCCGGCGCGCTGCTGGCGTTCGTGTTCGCGTCTGGCTTACTTGCCCGCGGCAGCGGCCACGACCTTCTGGGCGGCTTCTTCCATGGTGTCGGCCGCGATGATGGGCAGGCCCGAGTCGGCCAGCATCTTCTTGCCGATCTCTTCGTTGGTACCCTTCATGCGCACGACCAGCGGCACGGACAGCGACACGGCCTTGGATGCAGCGATCACGCCTTCGGCGATCACGTCGCAACGCATGATGCCGCCGAAGATGTTGACCAGGATGGCCTTCAGGTTCGGGTTCTTGAGCATCAGCTTGAAGGCTTCGGTCACCTTCTCGGTGGTGGCACCGCCGCCCACGTCGAGGAAGTTGGCCGGCTCGCCGCCGAACAACTTGATGGTGTCCATGGTGGCCATGGCCAAGCCGGCGCCGTTCACCAGGCAGCCGATATTGCCGTCCAGCGAGATGTAGGCCAGGTCGAACTTCGAAGCTTCGATTTCAGCCGGATCTTCTTCGTCCAGGTCGCGGTAAGCGACGATTTCCGGGTGACGGAACAGGGCGTTGGAGTCGAAGTTGAACTTGGCGTCGAGCGCGATCACCTTGCCGTCGCCGGTCAGGATCAGCGGGTTGATTTCAGCCAGCGAGGCGTCCGTGTCCCAGAATGCCTTGTACAGGCCTTGCAGGGCCTGGCGGGCTTGCGCCACGCTTGCGTCGGGCACGCCGATCTTGCGGGCGATGTCGTCAGCGTCCGCGTCGAGCAGGCCGGCCGACGGATCGATGATCAGCGTGTGGATCTTTTCCGGGCTGTGGGCAGCGACTTCTTCGATGTCCATGCCGCCTTCGCTGGAGGCCATCAGGGCCACCTTTTGCGAAACGCGATCGACGACCAGGCTGACGTACAGTTCCTTCTTGATGTCCGCGCCTTCTTCGATCAGCAGGCGGTTGACCTTCTTGCCTTCCGGGCCGGTCTGGTGCGTGACCAGCGTCATGCCCAGGATGTTGCTGGCGTAGGTCTTGACCTCGTCGATGCTCTTGGCCACCTTCACGCCGCCACCCTTGCCGCGGCCGCCCGCGTGGATCTGCGCTTTGACGACCCATACCGGGCCGCCCAGTTGTTCAGCAGCCTTCAGGGCCTCATCGACCGAGAACGCGGGGATGCCGCGCGGAACCGGCACATTGTATTTGCGCAGGATTTCCTTGCCTTGGTACTCATGGATATTCATGCGTGTTTCCTTTCGGGTAGGCGTAAAAAGTGGAGATGGAATCTCGGCGGATAGCAGGCCGGCCTGGCTTAGCCAGAGGTGCCGGTAGGCCTGCGGGACGTGGCGCCGCCATCGGTGGCGGCGAGCGCCTCCGAAGGTTGCGCCGCCGGGATCGGCGACCCTTCGGTCTTGATCCTCGGCTTTGGCTGGTGACCATACCAGCGCGGGTAAAACTGGCGCACCACCTCACCTTCGAAATGCAGGGCATGGCAGCCGTGCAACTGGTAAGGCGGTTCGGGATTGGTGTCTTCGGTGCCGGCGTCACGGATATTGAACACGTCGCCGGCAAAGGCCTGGATCGCGGTGGTCGGCAGCACGCCGGCCAGCTCGGTCAGGTGGGTGCAGCCCGACACGCCGGACAGGCGCTCTTTCACCGCCTTGCGGAAACCCTTCATCAGGTTCAGGCCGATCAGCTTGCGATAGGCCGGGCCGATGGTGTCGCACTGGCCGGGATACGGTACCCAGTCGGAACAGGCGTCGGCGTCCACGACGTTCATGCGCAGGTCAATGGTGATGCGCAGCCACAAATCATGCAGCGGCTCGCCCAACGGGCGCACGCCACCACCGGCAAGCGGGATCTCGCGGGGCTTGGTGTCGGTCAGGCGCGCTTCGATATCCCATAGGCCATCGTCCCTAAGATAGGCCTCGGCCGTGATGGCACGGCGGTGGCGCAGGGCGCGATTGACGGGCGGGGAAAGCGGCATAACACCAGGCAGGAGCGGGAGAAAAGGACGGCTGGGCCGGAAAACCGCAGGATTTTAACATGCCGGACAACTTTGGCCGGGAACAAACTGCACCCAGGGCTGTTGCCGGGAATTGTCGTGTGACGGGCAAGCGCTGTGGAGCGTCAAAATGCGCGGATGCGCGGGACTGAACCGGTGCCCGGATCACATGCGGTCAGCGCGGAATACGCCTACTGGCAAAACAGGTATGCGCACCGCGCCGGTGCAAGACGCCATCGCGGCATCACTTCGGACCGCGATCCGGCAGGTCCGCCCACGGCATCAATCGCTGCCGTCCAGCCACTCATCCGCCCCCTTGATCACCTGGCTCACCACCGAGCGGGAAAAACCGCGCGCCACCAGAAAGCGGATCTGCCTGGCCTTTTCCTCGGGCGTGGCGGGTGGCGTGCCGAAACGCTTCTGCCAGACCGCGCGGCCACGCTCCAGTTCGGAGCCGCGCAGGCGCTCCTGCAGGTCGGCGAGCTGTTCGCCGCCGAGCTGGTGGGTGCGGGCTTCCTGCATGACGCGGGCGGCGCCATAGCGGCTGGCGCGCCGGTGCACCAGGCTATCGACGAAGCGCTCGTTGGACAGCCAGTTCTCGCGCTCCAGCGCATCCAGCAATTGCTCAAGGGCTTCGGGCGATTCGGCGTGCGGGGCCAGCTTGCGTGCCAGCTCCGCCCGGCTGTGCTCGCGCCGCGACAGGTAGCCTACGGCGCGGGCCTTCAGGGAAAGAGGGGGACGGGTGGCCATGAGGATGGAGCTCGGCAGTGTGAGCTCGACATCGAGCTGTGAAAATGCGCTTCAAAAACGCAAACCGGGGCGGCGCGCGTCGCTGCGCGTGCCGCCCCGGGCGGGGTTCGCGGCCGGGAGCGCCCCGGCCGGCGAAGCTCAGTCTTCGGCGGTGGCCACAGCGGCGGCCGGCGTGCCATTCATCAGCACCACGCCCAGCGATTCGCGCACCTTGTTTTCGATCTCGTCGGCGATATCGGGATTTTCGCGCAGGTATTCACGCGCGTTGTCCTTGCCCTGGCCGATCTTCTCGCCCTTGTAGCTGTACCAGGCGCCGGACTTCTCGACGATCTTGGCGTCCACGCCCAGGTCGATGATTTCGCCCTGGCGCGAGATGCCCTGGCCATACAGGATGTCGAAGAAGGCTTCGCGGAACGGCGGCGAGACCTTGTTCTTGACCACCTTGACCTTGGTTTCGTTGCCGATCACCTCGTCGCCCTTCTTGATCGAGCCGATGCGGCGGATATCCAGGCGCACCGAGGCGTAGAACTTCAGCGCATTGCCGCCGGTGGTGGTTTCGGGCGAACCGAACATCACGCCGATCTTCATGCGGATCTGGTTGATGAAGATCACCAGGCAGTTGGTGCGCTTGATGGTGCCGGTCAGCTTGCGCAACGCCTGGCTCATCAGGCGGGCCTGCAGGCCAGGCAGCGAATCGCCCATCTCGCCTTCGATTTCGGCCTTGGGCACCAGGGCCGCCACCGAGTCGATCACGATCAGGTCGACCGAGCCCGAGCGCACCAGCGCATCGGTGATTTCCAGGGCCTGCTCGCCGGTGTCCGGCTGGGAGATCAGCAGATCGCCAACCGCCACGCCCAGCTTGCTGGCGTAGTTGACGTCGAGCGCATGCTCGGCGTCGATAAAGGCGCAGGTGCCGCCCAGCTTCTGCATCTCGGCCACGACCTGCAGCGTCAGGGTGGTCTTGCCCGAGGATTCCGGACCGTAGATTTCCACCACGCGGCCGCGCGGCAGGCCGCCAACGCCCAGCGCGATGTCCAGGCCCAGCGAGCCGGTGGACACGACCTGGATATCCTGCTCGACTTCGGCATCGCCCATTTTCATGATCGAGCCCTTGCCGAACTGCTTCTCGATCTGGGCCAGCGCGGCCGCCAGCGCCTTCTGCTTTTCGGCGCTTACGCCAGCACTCGCCTTCTTGCCGTCATCCATGGTCGTCCTTCCGTCAATGGTGTATAAATAGGCCGCATGTGGCGCGCCACCCGCTTTTTTCGGGCAACCGCCCAGCCCGCGCCGCGCCGCGAACTCCTGATGACGATGAACCTGGCAGCAGGGGCAAACATTGGGGCGAACGTTCGGTAAAAAACCAGTACAAATTCGGTAAAGCCCGGTTTGCATCGGAGACAAATCGAATGCGACCGGCATAAGCGGGTACTGTATAAAAAAACAGTATGCTTGGCAAGTCCCGCCCGCGTCATTTGATGGAAAGGGGCGACACAGCCGGGCCAGGGTGGAGACAACCATGCGTATTCTGATCGCCGAAGATGACGATGTGCTGGCAGATGGCCTGACGCGCTCGCTACGTCACTCGGGCTATGCCGTCGACCATGTGGCCAGCGGGGTCGAAGCCGATTCCGCGCTGTCGACCCAGACCTTCGACCTGCTGATCCTCGATCTCGGCCTGCCGCGCATGCCGGGGCTGGAAGTGCTCAAGCGGCTGCGCACGCGCGGCGCCATGCTGCCGGTGCTGATCCTGACCGCGGCCGATGGCGTTGACGAACGTGTCAAGGGCCTGGACCTGGGCGCCGACGACTACATGGCCAAGCCCTTCGCGCTCTCGGAGCTGGAAGCGCGGGTGCGCGCGCTGGTGCGGCGCGGCACGGGCGGCGGCGCCACGCTGACCCACCACGGCCCGCTCGCCTTCGACCAGGTCGGCCGCATCGCCTACCTGAACGATCAGATGCTGGATCTCTCGGCGCGCGAAGTGGGATTGCTGGAGATCCTGCTCACCCGCACCGGGCGGCTGGTGTCGAAGGAGCAGCTGGTCGACCACCTGTGCGAATGGGGCGAGGAAGTCAGCAACAACGCCATCGAAGTCTACGTGCACCGGCTGCGCAAGAAGATCGAGGTGGGTGGCATCCGCATTGCCACGGTACGCGGGCTGGGCTACTGCCTGGAGAAATTCCAGGCCGCCGTGGCGCACGACTAGGAGTCGCCATTAGAATCGGAATCAGCAACAGAACCCGCGCCATCCTTGCTTCATTGCCTGCCGGCCACGCCGCCAGGCCCTGCCACACCTTTTCCCAATGAGCCTGCTGCGACTGCCCCGGCGGCGCCAGCGGCCCGCGCGCGCCGCCCCTCCTCCCTCCGCGCCTGACGAGATCGTCAGCGACGAAGCGCTGGCCGGGGCCCTGCCACACCTTGAAGACAGCGCCGGCCACCCGTCGCCGCGCTCGCTGTTCGGCGAGATCCTGGACTGGATGCTGGCGCCGCTGCTCCTGCTGTGGCCGATGAGCATTGCGGTGACTTACCTGGTGGCAAAATCGATCGCCAACGGCCCTTTCGACCGCTCGCTGGAAGCCAGCGCCATTGTGCTCTCGCAGCAGGTGCGCGAGGTCAACGGGCGCGTCACGCTGCAACTGCCGCTGTCCGCGCGCGAGATCCTGCGCGCCGATGAAACCGACAATATCTACTACCAGGTGGTGGGCACGCATGGCGAATTCGTCGCCGGCGACAACGACATGCCGCTGCCAGGCGAAGACGACCGCGGCCATGCCGGGCTGGTCTCGCTGCGCGACGACCGCATCGCGGGCAACGACGTGCGCGTGGCCTACACCTATGTCGATCTCGAGCAGGGCGGCGACGCGCAGCCGGTGTTGGTGCAGGTTGGCGAAACCCTCGACAAGCGCGCGCGCCTGGCCAACGAAATCATCAAGGGCGTGATCCTGCCGCAGTTCGTGATCCTGCCGCTGGCGGTGGTGCTGGTGTGGTTCGGCCTGACGCGCGGGCTGGCCCCGCTGACCGCGATCCAGCAGCGCATCCGCGCACGCAATCCCGGTGACACCAGCCCCATCGACGAACACGCCGCACCGCAGGAAATCACGCCGCTGGTGGCCTCGTTCAACGACCTGCTGGCGCGGCTCGACGTTTCCGTGCAGACGCAAAAGCGCTTTATCGCCGATGCCGCCCACCAGATGAAAACGCCGCTGGCCGGGCTGCGCATGCAGGCGGAACTGGCGCAGCGCGAACAGTCGCCGGAGGAACTGCGCAAATCGCTGGCGCAGATCGCCGGCAGCTCGGAGCGCGCCGCCCACATGGTGACGCAGCTGCTGTCGCTGGCACGCATGGAAAACCTGGCCGGCGCGGGCAACATGGCGCCGCTTGATCTGGCCGCCCTGGCGCGCGAAGTGGTCAAGGACTGGTTGCCGCAGGCCTGGGCGCGCCGCATCGATCTGGGCGTGGATGCCGACGACCACCCCGTGATGGTGCAAGGCAACCGCCTGATGCTGACGGAGATGCTCAACAACCTGATCGACAACGCCATCCGCTACACGCCCGCGGATGGCCACGCTACCGTGCGGGTCAGCGCCGATGCATTCGAGCCTTTCGCGTATCTCGAAGTGGAAGACACCGGGCCCGGCATCCCGGTGTCCGAACGCGAGCGCGTGATGGAGCGGTTCTACCGCGTACTCGGCACCAAGACCCAGGGCAGTGGCCTGGGCCTGGCCATCGTGCGAGAGATCGTGCAGCAGCATGGCGGCGACGTCAGCATTCTCGACCACGTCTACCAGACGGAGCCGCGCCTGGCCGGCGCCTGCTTCCGCATTACGCTGCGCCGGCCCTCCATCCTGGAGCCAGCATGAACGATCCCGATCACACACGCGGCGGGCGCGACCAGGCCGACCAGTCCGAACGGCGCGCCTGGCATCGCAACCTGCGCTGGATCGCCGTGCTGCTGTCGATCTGGTTCGTGGTCACCTTCGGCGTGGCCTGGTTCGCCCGCGAGCTGCGCTTCGATTTCTTCGGCTGGCCCTTCTCCTTCTGGGTCGGCGCGCAGGGGGCGCTGGTCGTCTACGTCCTGATGGCGGCGCTATATGCCTGGCGCATGAACCGCGACAATGACGAAGATGCCGACAACGGTGGCGCGCCCGCCCGGCAGCATGACGATGCTGCATAGCAAGAAATACAGACGCGCCCCTTAACACTGGTTCCGGTGCGATTTTCCGCGGCCGCGCGCGTCGCGGCGCAGCAATGCCAAGCCCGTTTTTTGCCTAGCGTATACCCCGAGCACTTTGCGGCGTACGGCGCGGAAATTGTCAGAACGCAGTAAGTTTCACCACCCACAATCCATTGCAACTTCGGAGGTAATCGTGCGTGCTAGAGCTGGAGCGCGCATGCGGCCCCGAAAGATTCCGATCACAAACGGAGGAGACAATGGCTAATGCACAGAACGTGGCGGTGCCCGGAAGCAGCGCCCAGAGCTCGGCAATGACCGCCGAAGAGAGGAAGGTGATTTTTGCCTCCTCGCTCGGCACGGTGTTCGAGTGGTACGACTTTTACCTTTACGGTTCGCTGGCGGCCATCATCGCCAAGCAGTTCTTCGCCGGGCTGGATCCGACCGCGGCCTTCATCTTCGCGCTGCTCGCCTTTGCCGCTGGCTTTATCGTGCGCCCGTTCGGCGCGCTGGTATTCGGCCGCCTGGGTGACATGATCGGGCGCAAGTACACCTTCCTGGTGACAATCCTGATCATGGGGGTCTCGACCTTCATCGTGGGCCTGTTGCCGGGCTTCAACACCATTGGCTGGGCCGCCCCGATCATCCTGATCGGGCTGCGCATGCTACAGGGCCTCGCGCTCGGCGGCGAGTACGGCGGTGCTGCCACCTATGTGGCCGAGCACGCGCCGCACGGCAAGCGCGGCGCGTACACGGCCTGGATCCAGACCACCGCCACGCTCGGCCTGTTCCTGTCGCTGATCGTGATCCTGGTGTGCCGCAACCTGACCGGTCCGAACTTCGACGTATGGGGCTGGCGCATTCCGTTCCTCGTTTCGATCCTGCTGCTCGGCGTATCGGTGTATATCCGCCTGTCGATGAGCGAATCGCCCGCCTTCCAGAAAATGAAGGCCGAGGGCAAGACCTCCAAGGCACCGCTGACCGAGTCGTTCGGCCAGTGGCGCAACCTGAAGATCGTGATCCTGGCGCTGGTGGGCCTGACCGCCGGCCAGGCCGTGGTCTGGTACACGGGCCAGTTCTACTCGCTGTTCTTCCTGACCCAGGTGCTGAAGGTCGACGCCACCACCGCCAACCTGCTGATCGCGGGCGCCCTGGTGATCGGCACGCCCTTCTTCATCTTCTTCGGCTCGCTGTCGGACAAGGTTGGCCGCAAGTGGATCATCATGGCCGGCTGCGCGCTGGCGATGCTGACCTACTTCCCGCTGTTCAAGGCCCTCACCCACTACGCCAACCCGGCGCTGGAACGCGCGCAGCAAAGCGCCCAGATCGTGGTGACCGCTGATCCGAAGCAATGCTCCTTCCAGGGCAGCCCGATCGCCCGCGAAATCGATTTCCGCAGCTCCTGCGACATCGTCAAGCGGACCCTGGCACAAGCCTCTGCCAGCTATGAAGTCGTGGAAGCCCCGGCCGGCACGGTGGCATCGGTGAAGATCGGCGACAAGGAGATTGCCTCCTTCAACGCCGCACTGGTACCGGCGGGCCACAGCTTCGACGACGCCAGCAAGAAACAGATCGCCGCGTTCAAGAAGCAGGTGGGCGAATCGATGGCCTCGGCCGGCTACCCGACCAAGGCGGACCCCGCGCAGATGAACACCATCATGGTGCTGGTGATCCTCGTCATCCTGGTGATCTACGTGACCATGGTGTACGGCCCGATCGCGGCCATGCTGGTGGAAATGTTCCCGACCCGGATCCGCTACACCTCGATGTCGCTGCCGTATCACATCGGCAATGGCTGGTTCGGCGGCCTGCTGCCCACCATCTCGTTTGCCCTGGTGGCCCAGAACGGCAACATCTACTACGGGCTCTGGTACCCGATCATCATCGCTGGCATCACCCTGGTCATCGGCTCGCTGTTCATCCGCGAAACCAAGGATGTGAACATCTACGCCAACGACTGATCCTGGCATCCAGGGCAACGAGCTCATGCACGACTGATCCGGTAATCAGTCGCTCCACCCGGCGGGCCACAAGGTCCGCCGGTTTTTTTTTGGGCGCGGCGAAGGCGCCTTGCACCCCCACAAAGTTTTTAGGAGAGGGTGTTGACAGGTCCAAATCCACATGTATAATAGCGGTCTTCGTTGGCGAATTAGCTCAGTCGGTTAGAGCGACGGAATCATAATCCGCAGGTCCGGGGTTCGAATCCCTGATTCGCCACCAGTATTTCTGTAGGAAATCAGTACTTGCCAGCCCCTTCAGGCCTCAGACCTGAAGGGGCTTTGCTTTTGGCCCTCCCGAAGTTTTCACTTTCGGAGCGCCAGCAATGATCAAGTTCTGCATGTTGTCCACCAAGGGCGGGGTCGGCAAGACCACGCTCGCCGCCTCCCTCGGCGGTCTGCTCGCCGATATGGGTCTGCGCGTCCTCCTCATCGACGCCGATATCCAGCCCTCCCTCTCCAAGTGCTACCCCGGATCCTGGAGAGCCGCCGGCACCTGCATATCGGCATGACCGCCAGCTACGTCGCCGACGATCTCATCCAGCCGCTGCGGCAGGGCCGTATCCTCGAGCTGCGGCAGACGCAGGCCGTGGTCGAGGACACCGCCACGCGCCGGCGCTGGGCCTTGCCCTATGCCGCGGTCATCGCCGATGCCACCGCTGCGGCCCAACCGTCACCGCAAACCTCTCCATCCCCGCCCCGTGCGCAACGTGCTGACTTCATGGTTGGTGACACGGTGGCCTTCACGGATCAGCACTTGCACGAGCGCATCGGCACCATCGTACGCATCAGCCAGAAGACTGCTTCTGTGCAGTGCAATCCCGATGAGGCCACTGGCGTGTCTCGTTTGCACTTCTGCACAAGGTCGTCGACCTCTGAGCTTCCAGCCTTCCATCAACATCTGTACGACAAACATGTCTAAACGCAAGATCGAGCCGGACCGCGAACAGCGAATCGAGATGGAGGTGGTCGTCGACGCCTACAACTCAGAGGAGCGGTCTATGGCATGGTACGACTACCTCGAGGAGCAACTCACCATTCCGTTTGAAGCTGAGGTTCGCAAGAGATCGCCAACCTCACCGCTCAGCCCCGGCGACCGGGCTCAGGTGATCGCAATAGCGCCGGAGGAAGTGTGCGAGACTGAAGCCTTCATGTGCATACGATGGAACAAGCGCAAGCTTGCTGTACCACTAGCGCAACTCGTGCCACTGGCGAGCGACGAGCTGACGCAGCAGTATTCCAAAGTCAACATGGGCTCTGCTGACGGATACGTTTCAATCGCAGATGACGCTGCATATGAGCCAGTGCCGGACAATCGATTTCACTGGCTACCTCGGGTATGGCCGCTTCCCATCTTCGAGGAATAGATCGATAAGCATCAGATTCAGAACAGACGGAAGGTCGCCGCGCCCCACACTGCATCAATCCGGGACGCGCAAATGCGGCTTAATTTGTAGCCGATGAGCCGCCGTTTGGCTCGATGCGACTCAATGAACGTCCACGGAAGACTCTGAACTTCGATACACCGGCTGAACGATTCCATCAATCCGTTGCATCGACCGGTTGAATCCTCAGTCCAAGAGCCGTCATTCACCGCTATGTTCGCCGGCCCCGCAGCCGGTACGCCCGGTGCGCCAGGGCCTGCCTTGCTTTGTKGCCGGTGGGCGCCGCAAAGCGCAAGCGGCTCAGAAAAGAGACAGCCCTGCGCGTCCGGTCGGCTATCATGCTGATCCTCTCCGAAGTGGCTCCTTATGATTTCCGTCCGTAATGTCACGCTGCGCCGCGGCGTCAATGTCGTACTCGACCGCGCGTCCGTCACTTTCACCCCCGGAGAAAAGATTGGTCTTGTCGGCCGCAATGGCGCCGGCAAGTCATCCTTCTTCGGCCTTCTCAACGGCACGCTGCACGAAGACAGCGGCGAGTTCTCGATTCCCGCCGCATGGAAGATGGGCCAGGTCGCGCAGGAGATGCCGGAGACCGAGCAGAGCGCGACCGACTTCGTAGTCGAGGGTGACACCGGGCTGCTGGCCGCGCAGGCCGAAGTAGCCGCCGCCGAGGCCAGCGACGACGGCATGCGCATGGCGCACGCCTACATGGCCCTGCACGACGCCGGTGCACACGATGCCCCCGCACGTGCCCAAGCGCTGATCCTCGGCCTTGGCTTCAGTGCTGAGCAGCTTAGCCAGCCGGTCAACAGTTTCTCCGGCGGCTGGCGCATGCGACTGCAGCTGGCGCGCGCGCTCATGTGCCCGTCCGACCTGCTGCTGCTCGACGAGCCGACCAATCACCTCGACCTCGACGCGCTGGTCTGGCTGGAAGCCTGGCTCAAGCGCTATCAAGGAACCCTGGTAATGATCAGCCACGACCGCGAATTCCTCGACGCGGTGACGCAGGTGACGGTGCACGTCGACAACGCCAAGCTCGTGCGTTATGGCGGCAACTACAGCAAGTTCGAAGACATGCGCGCTGAGCAGCTCGTGTTGCAGCAGGCCGCGATGGCCAAGCAGGTGGAAAAGATCGCCCACCTGCAGAAATTCATCGACCGTTTCAAGGCCAAGGCCTCGAAGGCGAAGCAGGCGCAGAGCCGGGTCAAGGCGCTCGAACGCATGGAGAAGATCGCACCGGTGCTTGCCGATGCGGAGTTCAACTTCGAGTTCAAGGAGCCCCTCAACGTCCCGAACCCGCTGTTGTCGATGCTGGACGCGAGCTTCGGCTACCCCGCGCCGGCCGGCGCACTGCCGGGCACGCCGCCCACGGTCATCGTGCGGGGCATCAACCGTTCCGTGCTGGCAGGGCAGCGCATCGGCATTCTCGGTGCCAACGGCCAAGGCAAGTCCACGCTGGTGAAGACGGTGGCGCACGCGCTGGCGCCGATTGCCGGTGAAATCAGCGAAGGCAAAGGCCTGAACATCGGCTACTTCGCACAGCAGGAACTCGACGTGCTGCGCCCGCTCGACACGCCGCTGGAACACATGATCCGCCTTGCCAAAGAGACGCCGGCGCACATGCGCGCCCCTGGCCAGAGTGGCACCGAACAATCGCTTCGCACCTTCCTCGGCACATTCAGCTTCAGCGGCGACATGGTCCATCAGGCGGTTGGCACGATGAGCGGCGGCGAAAAGGCGCGGCTCGTGTTGTGCATGATCGTGTGGCAGCGTCCCAACCTGCTGCTGCTCGACGAGCCTACCAACCACCTCGACCTGGCCACACGCGAAGCGCTAGCCATGGCGCTCAACGAATTCGAAGGCACGGTGATGCTGGTCAGTCACGACCGGGCCCTGCTGCGCGCCGTATGCGACGAGTTCTGGCTGGTCACCAAGGGCGGCGTCGAGCCCTTCGACGGCGATCTGGACGATTACCAGCAGTTTCTGCGCGACGAAGCGCGTCGCATGCGCGAGCAGGCTGCCGCAGAGCAGAAGGTCTTCGCCTGAGATTTACCGCTGGCGGGCGGCGGGCGTTGCATGGGAGGCGAAGCGCGGACGTTCGCCAAGGACTTCAGCAATCGTGCGGACCGGCGCGCCAGCTGCCGGCGACTAACGCCAACGCATGGCGAGCCCGACGATACTTGGAACGCATGGCGCGAATAGGCTCAAGGCTGTCTGCAGTCTGATCGGTGGCGACGTGGGCAATGCGGCCACCAGTGCACAACGTCGTTCCGAAATCGCCCGCCAGGAGGCGCTGGCAGGTGGCGCGGATGCAGCCGGCTCGTGCTGAGACAACGCCGCGCTGCGCGTGTTGGAGAGTTCCGACCCGTTCCCGCGCGATGAGAACGGCAAAGGGCCGGTTAGCCTCATCATCACATTCCGTCCCAACGACTAATAAGGCACCTCCAAGTGGGCAGCACGCTACGCAGCCTGTGCCGCCCCCCCTGGCGCTGCCCAGAATATCGCCATGGCGTGACGTTCCAGCCACGTCCTGCGCAAATTGCGTTCGCCTGTCAAATTATCCGTATGCGACGGCGCTTGTAGAAAGCATCGATATATTACAATGCACCAGCGCGGCGTCGGATAATAGCGGTCGCATCATTTTGAGCACCATTTTGGAATTACCCCCATGGAAATTAAGGTCAACTTTCTCGATAAGCTACGTCTTGAAGCCAAGTTCGATGACTTCACGGTGATAGCCGACCAGCCTGTCCGCTATAAAGGCGATGGCTCCGCGCCGGGTCCGTTCGATTATTTTCTGGCCTCGTCGGCATTGTGTGCGGCTTATTTTGTTAAGTTGTACTGCGTAACTCGCGACATTCCGACCGATAACATCCGCCTGTCGCAGAATAATATTGTTGATCCGGAAAACCGATATCAGCAGATTTTCAAGATTCAAGTTGAGTTGCCGGCGGATATTTCCGCCAAAGACCGCCAGGGTATTTTGCGCTCCATCGATCGCTGTACGGTAAAAAAAGTGGTGCAAGCCGGACCCGAGTTTGTGATCGAAGAGGTAGAGAACTTGGATGCCGATGCTCAGTCGTTGCTGGCGCTGAAGCCGGCGTCTGGAGCCAGCACCTATATTGCGGGCAAGGATCTGCCATTGGAGCAAACCATCGCCAATATGTCGGGCATTTTGGCGGACTTGGGGATGAAGATTGAAATCGCTTCATGGCGTAATATCGTTCCCAATGTCTGGTCGCTGCATATCCGTGATGCACACTCGTCAATGTGTTTTACCAATGGCAAGGGTGCGACCAAGGAAAGCGCGTTGGCGTCGGCGTTGGGAGAGTTTATCGAACGTCTGAATTGCAACCATTTTTATGCCGGTACGTTTTGGGGCGAAGACCTCGCCAATGGGGCGTTCTTACATTATCCGAACGAGCGCTGGTTCAAGCCTGGACGCAAAGATGCGCTACCGGCTGAAATTCTCGATGAATACTGCCTGCCCATTTACAATCCCGATGGCGAGTTACGTGGCTCGCACCTGTATGAAACCAACTCGGGAAATGTGCAGCGCGGTATTTGTTCGCTGCCGTTTGTACGGCAGTCGGACGGCGAAGTGGTGTATTTTCCCTCCAACCTGGTCGAAAACCTCTACGCCAGCAATGGCATGAGTGCCGGTAATACACTGGCCGAAGCCCAAGTGCAATGCTTGTCCGAGATTTTCGAACGGGCGGTAAAGCGCGAAATTCTGGAGGGCGAAATGGCATTGCCTGATGTGCCCCATGAAGTGCTGGCGAAATACCCAGGCATTCTGGCTGGCATTCAGGGGCTAGAAGAGCAAGGTTTTCCGATATTGGTGAAGGATGCTTCGTTGGGTGGAATTTATCCGGTGATGTGCGTCACCTTGATGAACCCACGAACCGGCGGTGTCTTTGCTTCATTCGGCGCGCACCCAAGCCTCGAGGTGGCGCTGGAACGGAGTCTGACAGAATTGCTACAGGGTCGCAGTTTTGAAGGCCTGAACGATTTGCCACAGCCCACCTTTGTCAGTAACGCCGTGACTGAGCCGAACAATTTTGTTGAGCACTTCATTGATTCCAGCGGCGTGGTGTCGTGGCGCTTTTTCAGCGCCAAGGCGAATTTCGATTTTGTCGAGTGGGATTTTTCTGCCCAGGGCGAGAACTCCAATGCCGAGGAAGCAGCAACCTTGCTCGGCATTCTTGAGGACATGGGCAAAGAGGTGTACATGGCGGTGTATGACCAGCTAGGCGCCGTAGCTTGCCGGATTTTGGTTCCGGGCTATTCGGAAGTCTATCCTGTAGAAGATTTGATCTGGGATAACACCAACAAGGCACTGTCGTTCCGCGCAGATATCTTGAACTTGCATTGCCTGGACGACGCAAGCCTGGAGGCCCTGCTTGAGCGTCTGGATAACAGTGAGCTCGATGAATACGCCGACATCGCCACGCTGATCGGCATCGAATTTGACGAGAATACGGATTGGGGGCAGCTGACAGTTTTGGAGTTGAAGCTGCTCATTCATCTCGCCTTGCAGCAATTTGAAGCGGCGCACGAGCTGGTGGGCGCCTTCTTGCAGTACAACGACAACACGGTYGAGCGCGGACTGTTTTACCAGGCATTGAATGTGGTGCTGGAGGTGCTGTTGGATGACGACCTGAACCTGGACGACTACGCGGTCAACTTCCGTCGGATGTATGGCAATGCGCGGATGGACGCAGTGCTGGGTTCAGTGGACGGCAGCGTGCGTTTCTTTGGTTTGACGCCAACCAGCATGAAATTGGAGGGGCTCGACAGGCACCACCGCTTGATTGACAGCTACAAAAAATTGCACTCGGCGCGGGCAAATGTGGCGGCTACAGCCAGTTAGGGCTAAGGGTCAAGAAGGCGGTGAAGGCCGCCATCGGGAAGCACTCGCCTTTAGTGTCCGCTTTCGAGAAAGCTCAAAGCCCGCTCAGGGTCGAGGCCGTGTGGAAACGTCTCTCGAATCGCACCGATGCGCGTCCCCTCCGGGGCGTAGACTTCTTGTCGAGCGTCTTTAGACATGACGTGGCTTGTTGACAAAAGCTTCCGTCTTCGGCAACATTCGCCGCTCAGGGGGGCAAGGCAGCAACGGGTCTTGGTTCCCTACAGAAACACGCAAAATCTTTGGCGAATTAGCTCAGTCGGTTAGAGCGACGGAATCATAATCCGCAGGTCCGGGGTTCGAATCCCTGATTCGCCACCATATTCGTTGGCGCCTGGCAACGGGCCACAACAAAAACCCCTCCCGATCGCAAGATCGGGAGGGGTTTTGCTTTTGGGCGCTCGAAACACGCGATTCGGCGGCATGTTGAAAATGCCAGCCAGATCGGACCACTGCCGAAATGTCCCATGTCGGCATGAAGCGCCAGACGGCAGGCGTCAGCACGCATCACCATGGAAGAGCGGGCGCCGAACAGTCCCACGAGCAGGATCGGCGTGAGCGTGCATCAGTCTCTCGTGTGACGCCCGAGGTTTATGGACAAATGAATGCCGCCGCGAGATACAGCAAAAGCGCTATCAGCACCACCGCGGTAAAGCCAAGATGGATTGCTAACAGCGTGGCCAGGACTGCAGCCACCACCGAAGCACAGGCGTTGATGCCCCAGGCCCATGGCACGAGCGGTTCAACGCGGGAGGCAACGCGCCCGAGTCCCAGCGGAAACGGCATTCCCATCGCGAACGCGAGCGGCGCGACCAGCAATGCGGAGATGGCGATCCTGGCCGGGTCCGGGAGGGAAATCAGCAGCCGAAACAAGGTTGGCAGGATCGCCAGGTAGAGCAGCGAGATAAGACAGATCGCGCAAACGACCCACCCGAGCGGGTACCACCGCCCCGTCCTCCGGCCCGGATCCGGCGTGGGGCCGCGTGAAGGCGGGCCACCCGCTTGCAGGCGCTGTGAGTATCGGCTTCCCAGTCCGGCAAACGACAGGAAGGCGCATAACACCACCGCCACCGTATAGAGCGGGTGACTCAAAAACAGGATGAACTTCTGAATAAACGCGATCTCGACGAACATGAAGGCGGCGCCGACCGCCAGGAAGTAGAGCACGACGCGCCGGCCCGACAGGCCCTTTGCTTCTGTGCCATCGCCGGCAAGGGATGTCGCCGGCGGCGACGGCTCATGAACCAGCCCGGGACGGCGTCTTATCACCCAGAGCGGAAGGACGATCAATACCAGGGTTGCGAGTACGGCCTGAAGCAGCGTCGCGACCAGCACGGGATAGCCCCACTCCAGCAATGGCAGGCTTCCTTGCGCCTTCAGGGCGAGGAGTTCGGGTAGCGAGCGCCATTTGAAGAAGTGGAAGAAGTACGGCTTATCGTCGGTGGCGGGCCGGACATCGAACTTGTAGCGCGCCCAGAATCCGTCGCGATCGGTGCCCTGCAAGGCTTGCGCCGCGTCGAAGAAATACGGTTCCTCGAGCAGGTTGTACTGGTTTGCCTCCGCGGCCGCCATGCCGGAGTAGTAGTCGACGTCGAACGAACGGGCACGGCAGAATTCGTGCAAGGCGGCGATTTCCGCACCGCTGATGTCCCCGTTCTTGACCACCAGCGTTGCCGTCTTCCAGCCACGAATCAGCGCGAGCCGGCGCGACGGCTGCGACACGCCGTTGCGTTCCATCGCGATCAGCGCGGTGCCGAATAATTTGGGGATATCGCGCGGCGGTAGCGTGACCCAGCGCGTGATTGCCAGCAGGCCACCGGGATTGAGATGGCGGAGGTAGTCCTGGAACGCTTCCACCGTGTACAGATAGCTCTCGGAAAGCGCGTAGAGGCCGGCCGACGAGGCGCCAAACGAATCCAGCAGCGCGACCTGGATAAGGTCGTAGTGTTCGCCGCGACCAGCCATGAAGCCGCGCGCTTCGCCCACGAAGACACGGACGTTGGGCGCGCTGTAGGGCTTGCCGGAGAAGCCGGCAAAGCGGTCCTGCACCAAGTCGATCACCTGCGGATTCAACTCTACCGCGTCGATGGCGCCCGCCTGGTGGTAAATCGCCTGCAACACATCGGCCCCGGCGCCGCTTCCAAGTATCAGGACCCGGGGGCGCTCCAGCAGGTGATAGGGAAGCGCGGAGGTGAGGTAGTCCAGATAGCCAAGTGGCTTTCGCCGCCCGTCATAGCGATTGAGCGCGGAGAGCCCGTCACCATCCGTAAACACGCCCAGCTGTGGCGGCGGTTCCAGGGCCGCGTTGAGGCTCAGCCCGGGTGCATGCCGGAAAGGGATCGAAGCGTTTTCCACCACCGTGATGAGACCCAATGGGCTTGAGCTTTCGGCGGCCACCCGTGCGCCCTTGATGCGCAGGGTCTGACTCAATTCCTTGTAGTCGGAGGGCCGCAGTGCGATCCAGTCGCCTGGCAGGCTAGCCGGCACAATGACCGCTGCGGCCACAAGCAGTACCGGCAACCAGCGCCGATGCCAATGGCACTCGATGCTTGCCAGCGCGGCCGCCGCCAGACCCGCGCTGCCCACAAGGCGGAGCGCATTCACAGGCGTCAAGCCAAATAGGGCAACGATGATGGCAATGCAGCCTATCCCGGCTCCCAGAATGTCAAAGCTGTAGATGCGGTGGACCTGATGATGGAACCGCGTGAAGGTGAGACAGACACACGTCGCAGCGCAGAAAAAGGGAACGAACAGGAGCAGATAGATCAACAGCAAACGCAGCGCCTGCCGCGGTTCCCACAAGATCTCCAGAGGATTGAATGCGACGCGCTGGGCGAGCGCGAAACAAGCGATCGCAGAAACGCCGAACAACAGTGCGCCGGTCACGAACACCGCTGCAAACCTCGGCGTGATCGTGCGCTGCATCAGGGCCACGATCGCACCGGCCGCGCCGTAGCCCAGCAGGGCGACACTGATCATCATGTAGGCGAAGTGGTGCCATTGGATGATGGAGAGCAGGCGCATCAGCAGGATTTCGTAGCCAAGCGCGGATGCGGAAAGCAGGGAAAGGGCGAAGAGCGGCGGGGAGAGCATGATGGCGTGACGACATCAGCGCCCACCGACCAACGGCACGAACCTGACAGGCAAGATCTGTTTGGTGGAAATCGTGCCGTCCCCCGCTTTCTCGATCAGCAGCAAGTACTGGGTCAGGAACTGGGCGCCCACCGGGACCACCATCCTGCCGCCGGGTTTCAGTTGCCGGATGAGCGGGGGCGGAACATGACTTGCAGCTGCGGTGACGATGATGGCGTCATAGAGTGCGTTGTCCTCCCAGCCGTAGTAGCCGTCGCCCACCTTGGTCTTCACTTGCGTGTATGCGAGGCGTTTCAAGCGTTCCTGCGCCTGTGCCCCCAGCGGCTCGATGATTTCGATCGTATAGACCGCTCGCGCCAGCTCTGCGAGGATCGCCGCCTGGTAGCCGGAGCCGGTGCCGATTTCCAGCACGACGTCGGTGGGCTTGACCCTCATCAGGTCGGTCATCAGGGCAACGATGTAAGGCTGCGAGATGGTCTGGCCGTAGCCGATGGGCAGCGGGCGGTTCTCATATGCGTTGCCCTCCTGCTCCGGTGGAACAAACTGGTGGCGGGGCACCTTCTCCATGGCCGCCATGACGCGCGCATCAAAGGCATGCCTGCCCGTTTCGGCGCCGGTATGAACCGATAGCGCTGCGATTTCCTTGACCATCAGAGTCCGGAGCGACGCAAAATCATCGGCGGCGCGGACGCCGGCGGACGCCACCGCCAGCGCGATTGCCGGAATCAACATGTGCAGCAGGAGCGTCGCTGGTTTCACAATGGCCTCCCTGCTTGCGCACGCACGGGGTGCTTCGCGTCTGCGCCTTCCGCGCAGCGTTCAAGCAGCGCCTTGCCACTCGTAACCGGCGTTGCACAGGTGCGATGCCGGCATACGTAGGCTGCCGGCCGGCCCTTGACGGGGTGCCGCCCCCGGCCGTTCGGGACGTCTTCGGCAAATGCCAGGACGCGTGCCGGCAGGTACGCGCGGTGAACGCTTTCCACGAGAGCCGCTGYCGCCGCCTTGTCGCCAGCAAAAATGATCTCGAACGGGCCGCGCTGCGCGAAATCCCGGGCGGCCAGCAGGTGTGGGAAGCCGGCCGGGGCCGCGGCGGCGGCGGCCCGGTATCTGTCGAATTCTTGCTCGGCGATGTCACGATAGAAATCGAGGCCGGTGAGCGCATGCAGGCGCAGGAAGGCGAACACGCTGGTTGATATGCCTGACGGCCAGGCGCTGTCGTGCGGCGCCCGGGGCCTATGCACCAATGGCTCGCCATCGCGGGGCGTGAAAAACAGTCCGTCCTCGCGGAACTTGTCGAGGATGAGCGCCACGAGTTCGACCGCGCGATCCAGGTATCGCTTGTCGAAGCAGGACTCGTAGAGGTCGATCAGCGCGTTGGCCAGGAAGGCATAGTCTTCGAGGAACCCAGGCACCTTGGCTACCCCGTCCTTCCAGGCCCGGTACACGCCACCGTCCGGCATGGTGAGTTTTTCCTCGATAGCGCTGGCGGCACGCCTCGCGGCAGCGAGGTACGCAACGGCGCCCGTCGCTTGGTAAGCCGCACAGAGTCCCTGGATCATGAGGCCGTTCCAGCCCGTGAGAATGTTGTCGTCACGGCCAGGGCGCGCGCGTTGGGTACGCGCCGCCAGGAGCCGCTCGCGCCAGTCTTCGAGGCGCGCCTCGTCCAATGCGTCCAGCGCGGCAGCACGGTGGAGCACCGATGTACCGTGTTCGAAGTTCCCGCGATCGGTCACGCCGTAGGCCAGGCAAGCCCGCGCGCCCTCGGAATCGCCCAGGACCGCCTTCACCTCGGCCGGCGTCCAGACATAAAACCGGCCTTCCGCCCCTTCGCTATCGGCATCTTCGCCAGCGTAAAAGCCGCCATCGGGATGCGTCATGTCGCGCAGAATGTACGCGATGGTGTTCTCAAAGACACGGCGCCAGGATGGCTTGCCAGTCAGGCGATAGGCGTTGGCGTAGAGCGCGACGAGCTGGCCGTTGTCATAGAGCATCTTTTCGAAGTGGGGCACGCCCCAGCGTTCGTCGACGCTGTAGCGCGCAAAGCCGCCACCGAGCTGGTCATGGATGCCCCCCGCCGCCATGCTGTCGAGCGTGCGCTCCAGCGCTTCAAGCAGCGCGGGTTCACCGGTACGGTGATAGATCCGCAGCACGAGGTCGTAGCCGCTCGCGTTGGGAAACTTGGGGGCGCCGCCAAATCCACCATGGACCGGGTCGGTGCCTCGTGCCAGGGCGCGAGCTGTCTCTGCGGGCAGGTCCTCGACTTCAGCGGCTTCACGGCGCAGGTCCGCCTGGTCGAGCCGTCTGAACTCCGACTGAAACTGCTTGACCATGTCGTGCAGTTCGTCGCGGCGATGCGTCCAGGCATCGCTCAGGCTCAGCAGCAGCCGCACGAACCCTGGCCGGCCGTAGCGGTCATCGGGCGGGAAGTAGGTGCCGCCGAAGAACGGTTCGCCTTGCGGGGTCAGGAACACCGTCAGCGGCCAGCCGCCGCCCTGCCCCATCATCAGGGGGACTTTCTGGTAAACGTCGTCGATGTCGGGACGCTCCTGCCGATCTACCTTGATGCTGATGAAACGTTCATTCAACAGGCCGGCGATCCGGGAGTTCTCGAACGATTCGTGTGCCATGACGTGGCACCAGTGGCACGCGGCGTAGCCGACGGAAAGCAGAACCGGCTTGTCTTCGTCGCGCGCACGGCAAAAGGCCGCTTCGCTCCAGGGATACCAGTCGACTGGATTGTCCGCGTGTTGTCGGAGGTAAGGCGAGGTTTCTGTGGCGAGCCGGTTTCTCATCATCGTCTCCAGCCTGATCCGATAGAACAACTGTGGCGCAGAGCAAGGCGTCCTGCAAGCGCGTGTTCGGGTCGTTTGACGTGCGGCCTTCGGCACCTATACTCACTTCAGGAGGCGGGCGACTGGAGGCAACCAATGGGGCCTTGCGCTTTCGATTGTCGCCTTGCCATCGCACGCCTTCCGGCGCGAAAACGCAACCGGCTCCATGAGCCCCGAAGCGGGGTACAAGGAGAGCAGTATGTTTACGCACCTTCTGCTGGCGGTTGACGGTTCCCCCCTGTCCGACGCGGCATTCCACAATGCGCTCCTGTTGGCGCAGGAAATGGAAGCGCGGATCACTGCGCTGCGAGTCGGGCCCAAGTACCACCTGTTCGCCTATCACACCGAAATGCTGACGGACAGCCGGGAGCTGTTCGCGGAAGAGATTGGGGAAGCAGCAAAGAAGTATCTGGAAAGGATCGCGCTGGAGGCAGCCGAGGCTGGTGTGACTTGTGCGACGACCTTTCTGGTCGACGATCACCCGTACGAAGCCATCATCAAGACTGCCGAAGACAGGGGCTGTGACCTGATCGTGATGGCGTCTCATGGAAGGCGCGGCGTGCAGGGTGTGCTGCTCGGCAGCGAAACACAGAAGGTGCTGACCCACAGCAAGATCCCCGTGCTGGTTTACCGTTGACACCAGCGTTTTCGCGTTCGCCCCACGTGCGCGAGCCGGACACGTCCGAGTGGAACTTCACCAGCGCGCTGCTCGGTTCGTTTGAACGCAGRCAAGCCAAGGTGTTCGCGCTCGAGCCTTGAGCGAGCCAGCAGCATGGCCTGGCGCAAGATGCGCGACGCCGGGCATGGGCTATGGTTCTATATCCGCCTGGAACCCCGGTGTGTCGCGCGCAAGCCATCCGGCTCGCCGCAATAGTGCAGGATCTCTGTGCGCGCGGTATTGCGCAGGCGCACGGCGGCGGGCCAGTCGTCGCCATCCGGCCACAGCGGGCTGCCGATGACCACACCGATCGGTCCGCGCCGCGGCAGCCATTGTCCGTCCCGCAGTACGGAGCGCGTACCCCGGATGGCGACCGGCACCACCGGCGCGCCGGCGTGCGCGGCGGCCAGGAATGCGCCCGTGCGGAAGCTTTGCAGGCCGGGCGTGCGCCCAAACGTGCCCTCCGGAAAAAACAGGACAGAGTGCCCGGCGCGCACCGCCGCCACGATCCGCTCCACGTCCTCGTGCTCTCGCCGCGGATCAAGGCGGTCGATGAAATCCGCGCCGATGCTGGCCAGGTAGGCGCCGGGTATGCGCTGGGATTGAAGCTCGCGCTTGGCCACGAAGCAGATCGGCCTGGGCAGGGCCGCCACCAGGACGATACCGTCCAGGTAGCTGGCGTGGTTCGATACCAGGATGCACGGCTGGTCGCGCGGCAGGCGCTCGGCCTCGTCCACGAACCAGGGTATCGCGCTCAGCCTGAGCAGCAGCCTTGCGGCGCGGTGGCTGACGGCCCAGCCCAGTTGCGGCCGATGCAGTACTACCGAGGCCAGCCAGGTCGCCGGGGTCAGCGCGGCGAACAAGGCCCAGGCGTAGCAGGCATAGGCCAGGCCTGCGCCGGTCTGCCGGATGCGCCGCAGTTGGGGAAGCATCGCCTGCCATCCGAAGCGGGCGATCTGCAGCCAGGGAGCGCCCTGCCCCCGGCCGAGCCGGCCTTGCTCGAAGCGCTCCCGGCAGGCGGCGCGGCGGATCTTGCCACTCGAGGTCTTCAGGATGCTGTGCGGCGAGACCAGGGCAATGTGGTCGGGAGGCAGGCCCAGCACGTCGATGGCCGTCTTCAGCACCTGCCGGTGCAGCATCCGGCGCGCATGTAGATCCTTCACGGCGGTTTCGGCCATCACCACGATGCGTTCCGTGCCGCTGCTGGGGTCCGGGCAACCGAAAACGGCAACACAGCCCTTGCGCATGCCCGCGATGGCGCCGATCGCCTGCTCGAGCTCGTACGGGTAGATATTGCGGCCGCCGCGCACGATCATCTCCTTGGCGCGGCCGGTGATGAAGACATCATTGCCGGCGACATAGGCGTAATCCCCGGTGTTCACCCAGTCGTGATCAAAGAGCAGGCGCGTCTGCTCCGGATTGCGGAAATACCCGCTGGTAGCCGACGGGCCGCGGAACTGCAGCAGCCCCTCGTGGCGCTCGGCCAACTCGTGCCCGCTGGCATCGACGATGCGCACTTCATGGCCCGGGAGCGGCCGGCCGCAGGCGGGGAACTCCAGCACATCGCTATCCTGCTCCGCCGCGGCGGCTGCCCTGGCGGCGCGCATGAATTCGGTCCGGCCGATGCGATCGACCAGCAGGCCGCGGTCCAGCGGAGGAAAGCTGAGGCCCAGCGACGCCTCGGCCAGCCCATACACGGGGGAAATGGCCTCCGGGCGCAGGCCGTAGCGTACAAAGCGCTGCGCAAAGGCGCGCATGGTCTGCACGCTTACTGGCTCGGCACCATTGAAGGCGAAGCGCCAACTACCCAGGTCAAGTCCGGCCAGCGCCGCATCGGCCAGCTTGCGCAGACAGAGTTCGTAGGCAAAGTTGGGGCCGCCCGACAGCGTGCCCCGATACTTGTGGATCGCCCAGAGCCAGCGCTCTGGCCGCGCAAGGAAGGCCAGCGGCGACATCACGACCAGGGGATAGGCGTAGTAGAGGCTACCCAGCCACGCCCCGATCAGCCCCATATCGTGGTACAGCGGCAGCCAGCTGACGAAGACATCCTGGGAGCCAACGCCCAGGGCCTGCCCCATCGCCCGCAGGTTGGCCAGCAGGTTGGCGTGGGTCAGGACGACGCCCTTGGGCGAGCCGGTGCTGCCAGAGGTGTACTGCAGCAGGGCGATATCGTGCGCACGCACGATCGCGTGCACCGGCGCGCCGCCACCCGTGCAAGCCTCCAGTTCCGTCGGCGTCACCACGTCGTGCAGCGTACCGGTGCTGGCCTTGAGCAGTGCGGCCAGCGGCTTGGCTTGCGCGACCGTGACCAGGATGGGTGCCTGGGCATTGGCCAGGATGCCGGCATGGCGCTGCAGATGATCGCCGATCTGCGCCAGCCGCGCCGGCGGATAGAGCGGAACGGGGATGCCACCGGCAATTAGCACGGCGCAGAAACTGTAGAAGTACTCAGGGCTGGTGGGCAGCATGATGGCCACGGCCGTGCCCGGACGCAGACCCCGTTCGGCCAGCCCCGTGGCCATGGCCGTCGCGCGCTGGTGCAGTTGGGCAAAGCTGATCGGGATGTCGTCGCTGCTGCCGTCCTGCAGGATGATATGAGTTCGGTCCGGATGGCGGCGCAGATGCCAGCCGAGCACATCGGTCAAGGTGACGGCACTCTCCGGAGCCTGGGCCGCAGGGAACGGGCGGGCACGCCGCGGGAGCGTTCCGCCCGTGCCAGGCGGCAGATCCTTGGCGGCCAGCAAGGCGCGCAGCAGGGCGCGCGGCGTGTCGGCCTGGGCCAGGACTTGCTCGGGCAGGCTGACGCCAAACCGCTGCTCGACGCGAGTGAGGAGTTCGACGCGCGTCAGGCTATCGAAGCCCAAGTCGCCTTCGAGCGTGCTGTCCAGCGAGACCGGCATCTCGGCGGTCCCCTGCTGCTGCACTGCCGACGACATCTCCCGGACAATGTCGAGCAGCGCGTTGTCGTAGCTTTCCCGGGAGGGTGAATTTGGTCCCATGCGCATGGCAGCCGTTCCGTCCAAGCCGGCGGCGCGCCCGCCGCTACTGAGGGGATGCGGCAAATGTGGCGTACAGGGTGCTCGGATAGCGGCACAGAGTGACACACCCTTAAGATAGACCGCCTGCCAGCTTTGTCGAGGCGGGCAGGGCCGGACCCGGCGCGCTTGGCCACTCCGGCGCCGGCTCGCTATCCTTGGAAGTGGCGCAGTTGCGGATTCTCAAGGAAGTGCGAGCCATGAAGGAGCACGCCGATCTGGCCGACAGGATTCTGGAGGTCGCGCTGAGACTCGCCGAGCGCGGCGGATGGGATGCATTGCATCTCCATGAGATTGCCGCGTCCATGGAGATCGGTCTGGCCGACATTTACCGGCACTACCGGCAGAAGGACGATCTGGCAGAGGCCTGGTTCGGCCGGGCCGACTTCGCGCTGGTTTGCGCAACCCAGCGCGAAGGCTGGCATGGCCTGTCCACGCGCGAGCGCCTCTCGCTAGCCATCCTCGCCTGGCTGGAGGCCCTGGCGCCGCATCGGCGGCTCACCGCGGAGATGCTGCGCTACAAGCTGCAGCCGGAGCACTTGCATCTGCAGGCGCAAGGCCTGCTGCATATCAGCCGCACCGTGCAATGGATCCTGGAGGCCGCCTGCCTGCCGGCGGCCGGCTTGCGCCGGGAGGCGGAAGAGGTCGTGCTGACCGGGATCTTTCTCTCCACATTTGGCGTCTGGCTACACGACCCGTCACCGGAGGCCAGCCGCACGCAGGCCTGGCTAGACCGGCAACTACGGCTTGCCGAGCGGCTGGCCTTGCGCACGCCCGGCGGCGCGGGGGGCGCCCGCCCAATTGCGATGACCATTCGGCAAACTCCGACCGGTCCACATGCGCCCTGGTCGTTTCCCCGCTCCTAGCGGGTGATCCAGCCCCAGCGAACGAAAACCGTCAAATCCGGCAATGCCAACGACGGATCAACCCCACTGCAGGCAGCCTCACGCACACCCGCGCAACGCCGCGTAGCTAACCCTCCACACTCACCCCTCAAAACTATCACTTGATTAAATTCATCCAAACAATTCATCGACCGACCGGTCGGTTTATAAATATACTGCGGCATCGCCTCACAGGAAATCTCCATGTACACCCAATCTCTCGATCTCCCGGGCAACGCGCAACAGCCCGGCACGGCGCCGGCCGATACCTCGCCGCAGCAAGCGCATTTCGACGCCCTGATGGCGGCTGACGGCAAGATCGAGGCGCAGGACTGGATGCCCGATGCGTATCGCAAGACGCTGATCCGGCAGATTTCCCAGCACGCGCACTCGGAAATCATCGGCATGCAGCCCGAGGGCAACTGGATCAGCCGGGCCCCGAGCCTGAAGCGCAAGGCGATCCTGCTCGCCAAGGTGCAGGACGAGGGTGGGCATGGCCTGTATCTGTATAGCGCAGCCGAAACGATGGGCGTGTCGCGCGACCAATTGGTCGATGCCCTGCACGCCGGCAAAGCCAAGTACTCGAGCATCTTCAATTACCCCACGCCGACCTGGGCGGACGTGGGCGTGATCGGCTGGCTGGTGGATGGCGCGGCGATCATGAACCAGATCCCGCTGTGCCGTTGCACCTACGGCCCGTATGCCCGCGCCATGATCCGCATCTGCAAGGAGGAGTCCTTCCACCAGCGCCAGGGCTTCGACGCCCTGCTGTCGATGATGAAGGGCACCCAGGCGCAAAAGGACATGGTGCAGCAGGCGGTGGACCGCTGGTGGTGGCCGGTGCTGATGATGTTCGGCCCGAGCGACAAGGATTCCATCCATAGCGGCCAGTCGTTCCAATGGGGCATCAAGCGGATCTCSAACGACGACCTGCGCCAGAAGTTCGTCGATGCCACCGTCGAACAAGCCCGCATCCTCGGCGTGACGCTGCCCGATCCGGACCTGAAGTGGAATGAAGAGCGCAAGGCGCACGACTACGGCGCGATCGACTGGGAAGAATTCTGGCGCGTCGTGAACGGCGACGGGCCTTGCAACAAGGAGCGCCTCGCCACCCGGGTGAAGGCGCACAACGATGGCGCGTGGGTGCGCGAAGCCGCGCTGGCGTATGCCGAAAAACAGGCCGTGCGGGCTCACAAGCAAGCCGCTTGAACAGGAGATGAAGATGAACAAGGAATGGCCGATCTGGGAAGTATTCGTGCGCAGCAAGCAGGGCCTGGACCACAAGCACTGCGGCAGCCTGCACGCATCCGATGCGAGCGCCGCACTGCGCATGGCGCGCGACGTCTACACGCGCCGGCAGGAAGGCGTAAGCATCTGGGTGGTGCCGTCGGCGGCAATCACGGCATCCGATCCTGCCGACAAGGAGTCTTTCTTCGAGCCGGCCGGCGACAAGATCTATCGCCATCCGACCTTCTTCGTGCTGCCTGCCGAAATCGACCACATGTAAGACGAGACGCAATGATGACCACGCCCCAACATTTGTCGTACGTGCTGCGCCTGGCCGACAACGCGCTGATCCTCGGCCAGCGCAACAGCGAGTGGTGCAGCCATGGCCCGGCGCTCGAGGAGGACATCGCGCTGGCGAATATCAGCCTCGACCTGATCGGCCAGGCGCGGCTGCTGTACTCGCACGCGGCTACGCTCGACGAAGCGCTGAGCGGCGCGAAGAAAACCGAAGACAGCTACGCCTACTTCCGCTCCGAGCGCGAGTTCGCCAACTACACGATGGTGGAGTTGCCGCACTTCGGGCCGTTCGCAGGCACCGCTCGCACCGAACGCGACTATGCCGTCACGATAGTGCGCAACTTCCTCTACTCCGCGCTGATGGCCCATCTGTGGACGGCATTGCAATCGTCCAACGACGAGCAACTGGCGGCCATCGCCGCGAAATCGCTGAAGGAGACGCGCTACCACCTCAGCCATGCCAGCGAGTGGCTGATCCGCTTCGGCGACGGCACGGCGGAGTCGCACCGGCGCGCACAGGCGGCGCTGGACTACCTGATGCCGTACACGCGGGAGTTCTTCGCAACCGATGCGGTGGAAATCGCGATGGCCGAGGCCGGCGTCGGCCCCCTGGTGGCTGGCCTCGAACCTGCATGGCAGGCAGACGTTGAGCAGGCCATTGCCCAGGCCACCCTCAAGCTGCCGTCGCCGGTGAAACACGTTACGACCGGCAAGCACGGCGAACATTCGGAACACATGGGCTTCCTGCTTGCCGAAATGCAGTCCCTGGCACGCCAGCATCCCGGCGCTACCTGGTAGATCGCGATGACCGCCGCCACATTGATGCATGCCGACACCACGCTGGAACGTGCCTGGACCGTACTTGAGGCGGTCCCGGACCCGGAGATCCCCGTGGTATCGATTCGCGAGCTGGGCATCCTGCGCGACGTGCGCCGCGGCGCCGACGACGCCGTCGAAGTCGTCATCACGCCAACCTATTCGGGGTGCCCGGCGATGTCGCAGATTGCCGAGGATATCGGACAGGCGCTGGACGCCGCCGGGATCGTCCCCCATCGCATCGTCACCGTGCTTGCCCCTGCGTGGAGCACCGACTGGATGACCGGCGAAGCGCGCGACAAGCTGCGCCGCTATGGCATTGCGCCACCTGCCGGCAACTGCGGCAGCGCGGATGCGCCGCAAGAAAAGACCATCCGCTTCGTGCCTCGCGCGGCCGCCCGGGACAAGCCGGCCTGCCCGCAATGCGGCTCGGTGCACACCGAACTCCTCGCCCAGTTCGGCTCGACGGCATGCAAGGCGCTGTACCGCTGCATCGATTGCCGCGAGCCGTTCGATTACTTCAAACCGTACTGACCGTACTGACCTGGACCGACATTATGGCGACTCCACAATTCCATCCTTTGCGTATCCGCGAGGTACGGCCCGAAACCGCCGATGCCGTGACCGTCTCCTTCGAGGTGCCCGAGGACCTGCGCGATGCGTACCGCTTCACGCAAGGACAATTCGTCACGCTGAAGGCGCATCTCGATGGCGAGGAAACCCGGCGCTCGTATTCGATCTGCGTGGGCGTCACCGACTACGACCGCGATGGCGAACTGCGCATCGGCATCAAGCGCGTGCGCGGCGGGCGCTTTTCGAACTTCGCGTTCGACACGCTGCAACCTGGCCATGAGATCGAGGTGATGACGCCCGATGGCCGCTTCTTCACGCACCTGAACGCCGACCTGTCGCGGACCTACGTGGCGTTCTCGGGAGGCTCGGGCATCACGCCCGTGCTCGCGATCATCAAGACCACGCTTGAGACGGAGCCGACCAGCCGGTTCACGCTGGTGTACGGCAACCGCAGCGTCGACGCGATCATGTTCGCCGAGGAACTGGAAGACCTGAAGAACCGCTATATGAGCCGGTTCTCGCTGTATCACGTGTTGTCCGACGATTTGCAGGAAGTCGAACTGTTCAACGGCGTGCTGGATCAGGAGAAATGCCGGGCATTCCTGGAAACGCTCACGCCGGCCGACGAAATCGATGAAGCGTTCATCTGCGGCCCCGGCCCGATGATGGATGCAGCCGAAGCCGCGCTAAAGGCAGCCGGCGTGGCGCCGGAGAAAGTGCACGTCGAACGCTTCGGCACACCGCTGCCGCAAGCGGGCGTGCCGCCCATCGAAATCACCGACGACATGCCGGCGGCGGACCTGGAAGTGATCATCGACGGCAAGCGGCGCAAGCTGCGGCTGCCTTATGTGGGGGTCAGCGTACTCGATGTCGGCCTGAAAGCGGGCCTTGCCCTGCCCTACGCCTGCAAGGGCGGCGTGTGCTGCACGTGCCGCGCGAAAGTCCTCGAAGGCGAAGTGAAGATGGAAAAGAACTACACGCTCGAACAACATGAAATCGACGATGGCTTCGTCCTCACCTGCCAATGCCATCCGGTGTCGGATCGGGTTGTCGTCAGCTACGACGAACGGTAAACGCTAATCGCAGTCCTGCAACCTCTAAAAAATACGCCCCCCGCAATGAATCATTCCCTCTTCAGCAAACACGAAAAGACGCTCGAGCGCGCCCTGGAAGCCATCCGGACGCGCGGCTATTGGAGTCCCTTCAACGAGATGCCCAGCCCGCGCGCCTATGGTGAAACCGCCGCCGCCGACGGCGAAGCGGCATTCAAGGCACAGCTTGGCCAGCCCTTCACACTCGATCAACCCGGCAGCAACGGCACGATCGGCGAAGAGCGCTCGCCATTCGGCCAGACCTTGCATATCGGCTACCCCAAAGCGGATCCGGACGCGCTGATCGCGGCGGCACAAAAGGCGCAGGCACAGTACCGCAAGGCCGGTCCGAAAGCCTGGGTGGGCGTGAGCCTGGAAATCCTGGCGCGGCTGAATCAGGCCAGCTTCGAGATCGCGCACAGCGTCATGCACACCACCGGGCAGGCGTTCATGATGGCGTTCCAGGCCGGCGGCCCGCACGCGCAGGATCGCGCGCTCGAGGCCATCGCCTACGCGTGGGACGCGATGCGCGACATTCCGGAGACGGCCTACTGGGAAAAGCCGCAGGGCAAGAATCCTCCGCTAGCCATGGAGAAGCGCTTCACCGTCGTGCCGCGCGGCATCGGCCTGGTGATCGGCTGCTGCACGTTTCCCACCTGGAACAGCTACCCGGGGATGTTCGCCGACCTTGCAACCGGCAATGCCGTCATCGTCAAGCCACATCCGGCCGCGATCCTGCCGCTCGCCATCACCGTGCGTATCGCGCGGCAAGTGCTACAGGACGCCGGCTTCGATCCCAACGTCGTGACCTTGCTGGCGACCGCACCCAACGACGGCCCGCTTGTGCAGTCGCTGGCCACGCGCGACGAGATACGGCTGATCGATTTCACCGGCAGCACCGCCAATGGCGACTGGCTCGAGACACATGCGCCGCAGGCCCAGGTCTACACGGAGAAGGCTGGCGTCAACCAGATCGTGATCGATTCGGCGGACGAACTCAAAGCGGTGGCCCGCAACATCGCGTTTTCTCTCGCGCTGTATTCCGGCCAGATGTGCACCGCGCCGCAGAATATCTATGTGCCGCGTGGCGGCATCAAGACAGCCGAAGGCACCGTCCCGTTTGAAGAGGTCGCCCGATCCATCGCCGGCGCCGTGCAGAAGCTGACTGCCGATGCGGCCCGTGCCGTCGAACTCACCGGCGCGATCCAGAACCAGGGCGTGCTCGCCCGGATCGACGAGGTCGCCGCGCTCGGCACGCCGCTGCTCGCCAGCCAGCGCCTCGTGCATCCCGAATTCCCCGACGCAACGATCGCCACCCCGGTCCTGCTGCAACTCGACGCCAGCCGCGACGATGCTACCTTCACGCAGGAATGGTTCGGCCCGATCGCGTTTGTGATCGCGACCGACTCCAGCGCGCAGTCGCTGGCACTCGCGGCGCGCATCGCCCGCACGCGCGGTGCCCTGACGCTGTCCGTCTACAGCACGGACGAAGCGGTGCTCGATGCCGCCGGGGAGGCTGCCGTGGAAGGCGGCGTCGCCTTGTCCGTCAACCTGACGGGCGGCGTCTTCGTGAACCAGTCCGCAGCGTTCTCGGACTTCCACGCAACGGGTGCAAACCCCGCGGCCAACGCCAGCCTTGCCGATACCGCGTTTGTTGCCAATCGCTTCCGCGTCGTGCAAAGCCGCCGGCATGTCCCGCAGCGCGAGCCGTCGTAAGCGTCGCTGACGAAGCCGCGGATTCGCCCGTCCCGGGCGTTCAGGTGGCTTCGCATCGTCATCCGCAGTCAAGCCAGGGTGCCCGCTATCCGGCCGGCCGGCGCGCATGCGTCGGCCGGGTGGGCGCCGCTATGGAGTTATGGAGTTATGGAGTTCCGGATGCTTGACGACCCGGCACGGCACCACGGCAAAGACCGTTGCCGCGCATAGCCGGGTTGCCGAGCCGTCGTGTGGCGCCCCCAATCCCGCCACCGTTCCATCCTATTCAGTCGCTTCACCATCAGGAGACAACCGTGGTCCAGCCAATTCCCCAACCGGGCGAACTCGAGCCCATCGAACTCGCCAGCCGCGACGAACTCCAGGCGCTGCAACTCTCACGGCTCAAATGGTCGCTCCGTCATGCGTATGACAACGTTCCGCACTACCGCAGCGCCTTCGACGCCGCCGGCGTGCACCCGGACGACCTGCGCCAGTTGTCCGACCTGGCGAAGTTCCCCACCACCTCGAAGAAAGACCTGCGCGACAACTATCCGTTCGGGCTGTTTGCCGTGCCCAGGGACGAGGTCGTGCGCGTGCATGCATCTAGCGGCACGACCGGCAAGCCGACCGTGGTGGGCTACACCGCGAAAGACATCGACACCTGGGCCAACGTAACGGCCCGCTCCATCCGCGCGGCGGGCGGCCGCCGCGGCGATACGCTGCACAACGCATTCGGCTATGGACTGTTCACCGGCGGCCTGGGCATCCATTACGGCGCGGAGCGCCTCGGCTGCATGGTCGTGCCGATGTCCGGCGGACAGACCGAGAAGCAAGTCCAGCTGATCCGCGACTTTGAGCCGTCGATCATTCTCGTCACGCCCTCCTACATGCTCAACCTGCTCGACGAGATGGCGCGCCAGGGCATGGATCCGGCGGCGTCATCGCTGAAGATCGGCATCTTCGGCGCCGAGCCGTGGACGCAGGGCATGCGCGCCGAGATCGAGACGCGCGCGGGCATCCAGGCCATCGATATCTACGGGCTCTCGGAGATCATGGGCCCCGGCGTTGCCTGCGAATGCATTGAAAGCAAGGATGGACCGGTCATCTGGGAAGATCACTTCTATCCCGAGATCATCGATCCGATCTCCGGCGAAGTGCTGCCCGACGGCAGCCAGGGCGAGCTGGTATTCACCTCGCTGTCGAAGGAGGCCATGCCCATGATCCGCTACCGCACGCGCGACCTGACCACGCTGCTGCCGCCGACATCGCGCTCGATGCGCCGGCTGGCGAAGATCACCGGGCGTTCGGACGACATGCTGATCATCCGCGGCGTCAACGTGTTCCCGAGCCAGATCGAGGAGCTGATCCTGGGCATCGGCCGCCTGAGCGGCAACTACCAGTTGTGCATCACCCGCGAAGGGCATATGGACTCCCTGTCCGTCTCGGTCGAGGCGCGCGCCGGGGTCTGCGACGCGCTCACCGACAGCGACCGTGCGCAGCTGGGACGCGAACTGCAGCACCGGGTGAAGACCATGGTGGGCGTTTCCACGGCGGTACGCGTGCTGAACGCCGGTGAGATCAAGACTACAGCCACCGGCAAGGCCCAGCGCGTGCTCGACCTGCGCCACGTCGGCGCCTGAGTCCGGGCAACGGTGCCGCCCGCGCCGGATGAACGGCGGCAGGCGGCCCGGCAGATAAAAAGGAAAGCAAAAAAGCGGAAAACAACACCGCAAGCAAAATTCAAAACAGGAGACAAGATGATCACCATCCGCAAATTGATGGCAGTTGGCCTCGGCCTGGCTGCCCTGCCCTGGACCGCGGCAACGGCTGGCGCGGAACCCGCCTTCCCGAGCAAGCCCGTGCGCTGGATCGTGCCCTACCCCGCCGGAGGCGGTTCGGACTTCCTGGCGCGCTCCATCGGGCAGCCGCTCTCGACCCGCCTGGGCCAGCCGGTCGTGGTGGACAACAAACCCGGCGGCAACACCGCCATCGCCGCGGCGGAAACCGCTCGCGCGCCGGCGGATGGCTACACAGTGCTGTCGGCGGACAACGGCACGCTGGTGTTCAACCCCGCGCTGTACAAGTCCCTTTCCTACAATCCGTTAAAAGACCTGGCGCCGGTTACGCTGCTTGGCCGCTTCCCGATGATCCTGGTGGTGGGTCCGGGGATACGTGCCAGCAACGTGCAAGAATTCATTGCCGCGGCGAAAGCCAAGCCGGGCGGCATCGACTATGCTTCCGCGGGTGCAGGCAGCCCGCATCATCTGGCGATGGAACTGCTCAAGGTGGAAGCTGGCCTGACCATGGTCCACGCGCCGTATCGCGGCGCGGCGCCTGCGCTGGCCGACGTTGCCGGCGGGCAGGTCCCGGCCATGATGGTGGATCTTGCCTCGGGCGCCGGTTTCATCAAGGGCGGCAAGGTCAAGGCACTGGCCGTGGCCAATCCCACCCGCCTGCCGCAGTTGCCCGATGTGCCGACCTTCGCCGAGGCAGGTTACAAGAACGTGGAGGCCGCCGCGCTCGTCGGAATGGTGGCGCCGTCGGCCACGCCTCCCGAGGTGATCGCCATCCTGAACAAGCAGGTCGTGGCTACCATCAGGGAGCCGGCAGTCAACAAGCGGCTGGTGGAGTTCGGGGTGGAACCCGTGGGCAGTACGCCGGCGCAGTTTGCCGATCTGCTGCGCAGCGAGACCGCTCGCTGGCACAAGCTCATCCGGGATCTGAAGATCAAGCTGGATTAAGGCGGAGACGAGCGGTGCCGCCGCCCGCTACCGGCGGCACCGTGCCATTGCCCGTTGCCCGCCTGTAGCCTGTACCGTTCGATGTTGCGCACAAAAGCTGCGTTGTCGCATAGCATGGTGGCAATGCACTCGCCGAGCTGCACGAACATCGATCTCTTGAGCAGAAGGGGCAACCATCATGGACCAGGGCTTTCATCACTTTTCCGAACTGTTCGCGCAACTGGGATTGCCGGCCAGCGAAGCGGAGATCCGGACCTTCATCGCCACGCATTCCCCGCTCGCCGACGACGTGCCGCTCGCGGACGCACCGTTCTGGACGCCCGCCCAGGCGGCGCTGCTGCAGGACGAAATCCTTGAGGACGCCGATTGGGCGGAAGTGGTGGACCAGCTGAATGTGGCCCTGCGATGCTCGAAATGACAAGATCCCGGCACGCGGGGTGAATCTACCCTGAAGAATGCGTACGGCCCGTGGCAGTGCGGCGCTCGCGGCCTCTCAATGCGCAGGCATGCACCTGAGCACGGAGGCGAAGTGATCCATCGAGATCTCAACCTCGTCCTCCAGCCTGACTCCGCCGAATTCCGCAAGCCGCTGGCCGGCTCGCTCGATGCTGAAGACCACAGCCTTCCAGGTGCCGTCGGGCACCGAGAGCGTCAGGCGCGTATTAAATTCCACCTGGGGATCGATCCGGCTTCGCACTGTCACAAGGTCGCCCGCCTGCGGGCGGATGGCGCCAACCGCAACCACGTCGCCGACAACCGGTTGCCCTGCCGGGTATGCTGCGCTCGCCATGTCTTCGTGATTCATGGTCCCAAACCCTCCTTTGCGTTAATCCTACAAAATGGCCGCCGCTTTTTCAAAGCGGGGAACCGTGCGGAAGCACCCGATGGCACGCGCCGCCAGCGCCACGCGCGGCGGGCATTCACTGCGGCTGCAGCTTCCGGTATGCGTTGAAATGCCGGATCGCACGCATATCGTCCCCCAAGGTTTCATACAGCCGCGCTGCATTGAAGTGGGCATCCGCGAACTCCGGGGCGAGTTCGATGCAGTGCCCATAGCTGGCCAGCGCCTCTGCCTGCAGCCCGTCGTCTTCCAGCGCGACGGCCAGGTTGAAGTGCATCAGCGGTTCGTCCGGCAGATGCGCAAGCCCGCAGCGGTAGAGCGCGATCGCCTCTCCGAAGTGGCCGGCGGCGCAGAGCATGCACCCCAGGTTGAGATAGGGTTCGAGATAGCTCCCATCGGCTGAGAGCGCACGGCGGTATGCCTGCTCCGCTTCGCCAGGCGCCTCGGCTTCCAGCTTGCAACCGGTCTGGAACCAGATGCTCGCTTCGGCGGACGGGGCTTGGTGCAGGGAATGGACGGCGGCAGCGCCGGCCTCCTCTGGCTCGAAATCCATCAGCAGCTGGCCCGATTCCGCCTGCCACTGCCTGACGGTGTCGCGGGTCGCCACCTCATTGCCGATCGCGCGAATTCGCACGCCGGTCAGCGGCGCTTCCTGCCCTCTGGACGCCTTCAGTTTCGAAAGCGCGCGCGAGATGCGGCGGCTCGGGATCTGCGCCTCGCGCAATGAGTTCGCGGTGCGCAGCATCACCATGTCCTGGAAGGTGAAGAGGTATTCGCGGCGCGCGCCGCGGCTTGGCGTGACCACGCCATCCGCGATCAGCCTGGCGGCAACCGAGCGCGGGATGCCGAGCATGGCCTGGACCTCGCGCAACGTATATAGCGTCATCTGCCGGTCACTTCTTGCCTGCCGCTCGGCGCGCGGGTGCCGGCGCGGGCGCGGTGGCGCGGCGCGCGGTCTTGCGTGCCTTCGGCGCATCCGGCGCCGCGGCCGTTTTCCCGGCTGCGCGTTTGCGCTGCTGCACACTGGCGCGCAATGCTTCCATCAGGTCGATGACTTCCGCGCCCTGCGTGGCTTCGCGTTGTTCCGTCACGGTGATCTTCTTGCCGGCGATTTTCTTGTCGATTGCCGCGAGGACCCGCGCCTTTTCTTCGTCGGCGTAGGCGGCGGGATCGTAGCTGCCCACCGAATTCTGCTCGATCAGTTGCTGCGCCAGCGCCAGTTCCGCGGGCTGTACGTCCGCCTTCTCCACATGCAGGTCGGCCATGGGGCGCACTTCGTCGGCATAGAGCAACTGCTGCAGGATCAGGCCATCGTCGCCTGGCCGCACCTGGACCATGTACTGCTTGCCTTTCCACACCCATCGGGCCAGCGCGCAGGTGCCGGTCCGGCGCATCGCTTCGGTCAGCAAGGCATACGGCTTCGCTCCGCGCTTGTCCGGGCCGAGGTAATAGGCATTGTCGAAGTAGATCGGATCGATCGCGCCGGCCGGCACGAACGACACGATGTCGATCGTATGGCGGCCCTCCGCCTCCAGCGCATCCAGTTCTTCCGGCTCGAAGACCACATAGTGATCCTTCTCGAACTCGTACCCCTTCACCATCTCGGAGCGCTCCACCACCACATCTTCGCGCAGGCAGATGTACTGCTGTTTCAGGCGCGATCCGCACCCTTTGTGCAGCAGGTTGAAGCTCACCCCGGATTGGCTTTCCGTCGCGGTGTACACCTTGACCGGAATCGAGACCAGCCCGAAGCTGAGGGAAAGCGAAGCGAGGGAACGAGCAGCCATGGCGAATCACCCTGCGAGGACGGGAGCGGGATCTTTCGCATATAGCTTAGACCGTGCCCGGCAAAGGGTTGAATGCATGGACGCCCGCGGAGGCAGAGTCGCCACTTTTTGGGCCTGTAGGCGATTTTTTGACGTGCAAGCTCGGCGGACCGGACGTGTAAATTCTGCGATGGACGGAGTCCGGCATGGCGCGGCGGCAGCCCCACGGAATCTCGCTTGCCTAGGCAGCCAATGCCGACCTAAGCTCCATACAGAGGATCCTAAGCGCGGGTTGGCGCACAAACCATCGCGAAGTGTCCTTTCATATCGATGTCAGAGTGATGCCAGAGCTATGCCGCGTGGAACACCTGCGGCCTCTGGCCAGCCCGCGCCATGGAGCCCATCGCCTATCCGTATCAACTGGTACAGGAGCGGGGAACGCTGAAATGTTTCCTGCTGGCTCTGTTCATGCATCTGCTGCTGGGCATCTTGCTCTACTACGGCGTGCACTGGCAAAGCCGCACGCCGGCAGGCGTGGAAGCCGAATTGTGGGACAGTGTTCCCGACATTGCGCAGCCCCAGCCGGTGGTCCAGCCGAACCCCGAATCCGTGGTCAAGCCGGAGGAAAACGCCGATATCGCGCTGCAGGCGCAGAAGCGCCGCCAGGCCGCGGCGGCGGCGGCGGAAGCCAGACAGGCCGAGCAGCGCGAGCGTCAGGCGGCGCTCAAGCAACAGCGCCAGAGCGAACTGGCACGCCTGCAAGCCATGGCCAACAGCGCCCCCACCACCGGTGGCGTGGGCAACCGTGCGGGCACCGGCGCCGGCGCGGGCGGCGCTGCGTCGCCCGGCTACGCGGACCGCGTGCGGCGCCGCGTCAAGCCGAACATCATCTTCACCGAAGAGGTGGCCGGCAACCCGGCCGCGGTGGTGACGGTGCAACTGGCGCCGGACGGCTCGTTGCTGTCGGCCCGCCTGACCAAGTCCAGCGGCAATGCCGGCTGGGACAACGCGGTGCTGCGCGCGGTGGAGCGATCCGATCCGCTGCCGCGCGACGAGAACGGCCTGGCGCCCGCCAAGGTCATCATCACCTTCATGCCGAGGGAATAGGCAGGCAGCCAGACTGCAAGGCCCAACGAAAAACCCCCTCCGGATCGCAGGATCCGGAAGGGGTTTTGTCCTGGCAAGCCAGCGCGGGACCAATGAAGCCCCCGCATCGCCCGCGCACTCAGAACGAAGGCACCATCGCGCCCTTGAACTCGTTCTTCATGAACTGCTTCACCTCTTCCGACTGGTAGGCAGCCACCAGCTTCTTCACCCACGGCTTGTCCTTGTCCTGGGTGCGCACCGCGATGATGTTCGCGTACGGGCTGTGGATGTCTTCCAGCGCGATGGCGTTGCGGGTCGGCTGCAGGCCGGCGGCCAGCGCGTAGTTGGTGTTGATCACGGCCGCCGCCACATCGGGCAACGCGCGCGCCAGTTGCGCCGCGTCGAGTTCGACGATCTTCAGCTTCTTCGGATTGTCGCTGACGTCCAGCGGCGTCGCGTTGACGCCATTGGTGCCCACCCCGCTCTTGAGCTTGATCACGCCTTGCGCGGCCAGCAGCAGCAGCGCGCGGTTCTCGTTGGAGGGATCGTTGGGAACGGCCACCCTGGCGCCTTGCGGCAGGTCCTTGGGCGACTTCAGCTTTTGCGAGTAGATGCCCAGCGGCGAGATGTACGTGTAGCCCACGCTGACCATCTTGTAGCCGCGCTGCTTGACCTGGCTGTCGAGATAGGGCTGGTGCTGGAAGCTGTTGGCGTCGAGGTCGCCGGCGTCGAGCGCGGCGTTGGGCTGCACGTAGTCGTTGAACTCCACGACCTTGATATTCAGGCCTTCGCGCTTGGCGACTTTCTGGACCACTTGCCAGACCTGCGCGTCCGGACCGCTGACCGTGCCGACGCGCAAGGTCTGTTCCTGCGCCGGCGCGGCGCCCGAGGCCACGATGCCAAGCGTGGCGATCGCGATGGACAGGGTTTTCTGGATCGAGGGATAAAACATGGTGCTGCTATTCCTTTGTGCTCTTTGTACGCTTTGTACTGGTTCGGCTGATCCGGCGGGTTCGGCCCGTTTGCCCAATTCGGTCAAGCAAGATGCCGGGCATGAGAGTGTAAACGGACGCACGCCGCGCGCTCAATCCCCGCCCATCGCCTGCGTCTTCACTTTCGGCGCATCCTGCCAGCCGCCGCCGAGCGCGAGGAACAGGTTGATCTGATCCAGCGCGACCTGGCTTTCCGACGCGGCCAGCGAGGCTTCGGTGCTGGCCAGCGTACGGTCCGCATCGAGGCTGGACAGGTACGGCGAACGTCCGGCCTGGTAGAGCTGGCGGTTTTGCCGCGCCACCTCGTTGGCCTTGTCGCGGGCATCGCGCAGGGCCGCGGTGCGCTCCAGTTCACGCGTATAGCTGCTCAGCGCGGACTGCGTTTCGCGCAGTGCCTTGAGCACCACGCCGTCGAAGCGCGCGAGCGCCGCCTCGGCGCCGGCTTCGGTGCCATGGATGCGCGCGCGGGTGCCGCTGGTCGGAATGTTCCAGGTGATCAGCGGGCCGAAGCCCCAGTGCGCCGTCGGCGCCTGGCCAAGATGGTCCAGGATGCCGGTAAAGCCGGCGGAAGCGCCGATACGGATGGACGGATAGAGATCCGCCGTGGCGACGCCGATCTTTGCCGTGGCCGATGCGAGTTCGCGCTCGGCCTGGCGCACGTCGGGCCGGCGCTTGAGCAGCGCTGCGCCGTCGCCCACGGGCAAGGCCTGGCTCAGCCTGGGTTCTTCATGGCAGGCATATTCCGTCAGCGACGCGGCGGTGGGCGGCTTGCCCAGCATCACCGCCAGGCGGTACGCCGCGCCTTCCTGCTCGGCCTTGAAGCGTGGCAATGCAGCGCGCAGCGTGTCGGCCTGGGCCTGGGAGCGCAACAGGTCGACCGGCTGGCCGCGCCCCGCCTCTACCATCTTGCGCGCCAGTTCGACGCCGCGGCGCTGCAACTCGAGCTGGCGCTCGGCGACTTCCAGTTCATGCGTGGCGGCGCAGCCCTGCACATAGGCCCGCACCGTCTCCGCGGCCACGCCCACGCGCGCCTGGTCGAGCGCGGCCTGGCTGGCCTGCGCGCCGGCCAGCGCCGCTTCGTCCGCGCGTGCGAGCTTGCCGAAGAAGTCGATCAGGTAGGAGACGTTAAGGCCGACGTCGCCAAAGTTCATCACCGGAATCTTCTCTTCCTTGAGCAGCGGCTCTCCGGCGATCTGCCCGCGCTGCGCACCGGCCAGGAAACGGGCCTCGGGCAGGTTCTCCGCCTCCACCTCGTGATAGACCGCGATGGCGCGCTTGAGATTGGCGGCGGCGACGCGCAGATCCGTATTGGCGGTCAGCGCTTCCTGCACCAGCTTGTCGAGCCTGGGGTCGTCGTACAGGCGCCACCAGCCGTCGGGCACGGCGCCGATCGACACGGCCGGGTTGTCCGTGCCGAGCAAGGGGCCATTGGCGGCGGGCGCGTTCACGGTCGCATTTTCCGGCACGTGGTAATCGGGGCCGACGGTGGTGCAGGCGAACAGCAGCGGCACCAGGGCCGGCAGCAAGGCTAGGCGCAAGGCGTTCACTGCACGGCTCCGTGGGTTGCGGCAGCCTGGCCCGAGGCCGCGAGCTTGTCCTTGCCGGCCGGCTCGCGCACCGATACGGTGGCCGTGCGGCCCGCCACCAGCCGCAGATCGGCGGGCGGATTGTCCAGCACGATGCGCACCGGGATGCGTTGCGCGAGGCGGACCCAGTTGAAGGTCGGGTTCACGTTCGGCAGCAGGTTGGACCCGTTGCTGCGGTCCCGGTCCTCGATGCCGGCGGCAATGCTTTGCACATGGCCATGCAGCACGCCGGATTCGCCCATGATGCGGATCTCCACCGGATTGCCGATATGGATGCCATGCAGCTTGGTTTCCTCGAAATAGCCTTCCACGTGGAAGGAATTCGCGTCGACCATCGACAGCACCGGGCGGCCCGTGTTGACGTAGTCGCCAAGGCGCGGCAGCCGGTCGTTCAGGTAGCCATCCACCGGGCTGAGCACGATGGTGCGCTCCAGGTTGAGCCTGGCGATATTGACCGCCGCCTGCGCCTGCGCCAGCGCGGCTTCGCCTTGCTGGACCTTGGCCAGACCTTCTTCCACCACTTCCTTGGAAACCACCTCGGACAGCGCCTGGCTGCGCCGCGCCTCGCGGCGGGCCTGGGCCAGCGTGGCGCTTTGCGCGGCCACCGTGGCCTGCGCCTGCTGCAGCGCCAGCGCGAAGCGGTCGCGGTCGATCTCGAACAGCGGCTGGCCGCGCTGCACGCGCTGGTTGTCCTTGACCAGGACCTTGGTCACCAGGCCGGACACGTCAGGCGCGATCTGCACCACGTCGGCGCGGATATGGCCGTCGCGCGTCCATGGCGCGACCGTGTAGTAATCCCACAGGTGTTTGACGACGACGACCGCGACCGCGGTGACGACAAGGGTGAGGACGATGGGTCCAAGCGTACGAAGATTGAGTTTCATGACTGCAGCCGATAGGCCAGGTAGACGGTGCCACCCAGGACGATCCCGTATAAAGCCAGATTGAACAGCGACCGGTGCCAGACCAGCCGGTAAAAGCCCACACGCGCCAGCACGGCGCGCGTGCAGGCGGTGATCAGGAAAGCCACCAGCATCCACGCCAGCAGGCTCGGGACAAACACACCATAGACGTCGACTTCACCGCTCATTGCCATTGCTCGCTGTATTGATCGATTCCATGCTCATTTCTCGATTCCGGCCGGGCTTGCGGCCTGAGCCACAGCTGGGCTCATCGCCAGGGGCGCTGCCGAAAACAAGGCGACGTGCATTTCCACCAGCGCGGCAAACGCCTCGCGCGAGGCCTGGTCGGCACGCGTGGCCACCTTGCGGATCGCCTTGCCCATCCGCTCGCGCAGCACCTGCGGCGGGGCTTCGGCCCTGGCATCCAGGCGTGCCTGGTAGTAGCTGGCCACGCCCTGCAGCACGCGCCGCACGGCACGCTGGTGTTCCGGCGCCAGCGCGGGCAGCTCGCGCTGCAGCGCCAGCGTGCTGAGTTCGACGCGCACTTCGGTGAAGCCGTCGCTGGTGGTTTCATCCTCGCTGGCGGCCAGCCGCGGCACGATCTGCGCCAGCCGGTCCAGCATGCGGGCGCGCAGGTTGGCGTGCTCGCCGGGTTCGCGGCCGGTGGCATTGCGGGCAATGTCGCCCCAGCTCGCGCGCACCAGCCGGCGCACCGCCGCCCTGGTGCCGAAGGGGCGGGCCACCAGGGTCCACACCAGCGCGAACAGGATGCCCGCGATACCCGCCACGTTGCCGTTGAAGAAGGCATTGAAGTCGGCGTTGTATGCGCCCTGCAGGCCAATATCGTTGGCGGTGACCACCGCCAGCGGCATGGCGATCAGCGCAAGCCGCGGCTGCGCCATCATCAGGCCGATGAGCAGGTAAGGCGCCGCGAACATCAGCACCAGCATCTCGAAGTCGTGCGCGTTGGGCAGGACCACGAACAGGTAGACCGTTGCCAAGACCAGGCAGACCACGTTCCAGCGGAAGAAGGAGCGGATCATCGGCGCCGGCTCGTCCATCGCGGCAAAGAAGCAGCAGGACACCGCGCCCAGCGCGACGGCGCCGGCGCCGTCCGCCCAGCCCGTCCAGATCCAGACCAGGCCCATGCAGAAAATGGCCAGGGCGGTCGTGGCGGTGGAGAACAGCAGCATGCCGTGATCGTAGTGCCGCGCCGCGCCCACGCCCCAGCGCTGGAACACCGGCGTCCAGTCGCCCTGCGGGGCGGCCTCGCCGATGCGGCGCTGCAGCGAGACGCAGTCCTGCCACAGCTCCATCAGTTCGAGCAAACGGCCTTCGGCGGTGGCGGCCAGCGCGGCGTGCCAGTCCGGGCCGGCGCTGCCGGCATCGAGACCCGCGTCATCGGCGGGCGCGGCAGGAGACAACTGCAACGCGGGCAGCGGCGCTTGCGCGCCCTCCCCGATCCACGCCGAGACCTGCGCCATGTTCTGCGACAGCCGGCGGGGCACGCCCGCCGCGTGCTGGTGGAGCGCCTCCACCACGGAGGCCAGCGACGACAGCACGGGCAGCAGCATGGTCATGCGGCCGCGCAACTCCTGCGCGTGCTTCACGCGCGCGGCGCTTTCGGCGTCGTAAGAAAGCTGGCTGATCAACTGGTCGAGCGCGAGGATGTCGGCGGCCAGCCGGTGCCGGCTGTGATGGCGCGAGACCTTGGCGGCCGGCTGCGCGGATAGCATATCGGTGGCCCACAACGCGGCATCGGCCAGCCATTGCGCGGATCTCTGGCCGAGCACCGTGGCCACCTTGGCCGGGAAGATGGTCGAGCCGACGATGCTCGCGCACAGGATGCCCAGGCAGATTTCCTCGGCGCGCGCCACCGCGAGATCGAACACGCCGCCGGGATCGCCCACGGCAGGCAACGCCACCATGGGCAGCGTATAGGCCGCCAGCATGAACACATAGCTGCGCGGCGTACGGTGCAGCAGGGCGATATAGAGCAGGACCCCGATCCACAACGCAACCGCGGCCATCAGCAAGACCGGCGCATTGACCAGCGGCGGCACCATGGCAACCGCCGCGGCCGCGCCCAGCAGCGTGCCGAGCACGCGGTACAGCGCTTTGGAGCGGGTCGCGCCGGTGAGCGGATGCGCCACGATATACACGGAAGCCATCGCCCAGTAGGGGCGCGGCAGACCGAGGTACAGCGCGATGAACAGCGCCAGCATGGCCGCTGCAAAGGCTTTAAAGGAAAAGATCCAGTCTCTTCCGGTTGGCCAGCTCAACATGTTCTCARGACCCGGAAGCGGTATTGGGCGCGGACTCGGCGGCGCGTGCGAGTGCGTCGAGAACGCGCATGGCGCCCTCGAAATCCTGCTCGCTGATGTCGGCGAAGACCGTGGCGCGCACTTGCTTGAGTTCGATCTCGATTTTTTCGGCCAGCGCCTCGCCGGCGTCGGTCAGCCAGAGCGTATTGGCCCGCCGGTCGTTCGCATCGACCTCCCGGCGCACCAGGCCGGCGGCGCAGAGCTGGTCGAGCAAGCGCACCAGCGATGCGCCTTCGAGCCCCACATAGTCGGCCAGCCTGACCTGGCGCACACCGCCGCCAAGGCGGCGGATAAACAACAAGGGCCCGGCGGCCGCGGCGGAAATGCCGTAGGCGGTGACTGCGCCCTGGGAGATCTGGCGCCATTGGCGGCCGGCCAGCATGAGCTGGCCGGTAAAGGCGAAACGGAGGGCGTCGATAGGAGGCATGGACTAAATGATAGCAGCCATATAGTTAGGATGCAAATGATCACCATGCGAAGCAATATCGTATTGCGTCGTGCGAATAATGCAGCACACGGACCGCAGGACGGCAGTGCAAGCTCGCCGCCGCCGATATCCATGGGATATCACTGCCGCTGAAATGAATATTGGACACCTAGCGGCACGGTCCCTTAGCCTTTTGGGATAAACCCGGCCCCGGAGCCGGGGTACAAGAGGAGACCCGATGCACCCTGTCCGCCGCCTGCCGCTGGCCGCCATGGCCGCCAGCGCACTCGTGCCCGGCACCGGCGCCGCGCGCCGACTAGCCCGAACGGCCCACCAGGATGATGGTGTCGTCCCCGCCCGGCAACAGCACCGATCGTGCCAGCATTCCCAAGCCATGACATTCGTCACCAGAGCAAGGCCAAGCAGACACGCCTGACACGCCAACTAGGAGACTCCGCATGACCAGCTTCCTGCGCTATGAACAACAGGGCCACATCGTGACCCTGACCATGAACGAGCCCGAGCGGCGCAACCCGCTCACCGGCAATACCGCGGTGGCCGACTTCCTGGATGCCATCGACCGCATCCACCGCGACACCAGCGTGCGCGCGGTGATCATCACCGGCGCCGGCTCCGCATTCTCGTCGGGCGGCAATATCCGCGACATGGAGCGCCAGGCCTCAGGCCAGGTGCCGGGCATGGAGATTCGCCAGGACTATCGCCTGGGCATCCAGAGGCTGCCGCTGGCGCTGTTCAACCTGGAGGTGCCGGTGATTGCCGCCGTCAATGGTGCGGCCATGGGCGCGGGCCTCGATCTGGCGTGCATGTGCGATATGCGCATTGCCTCGGAGCAGGCGCAGTTTGCCGAGAGCTTCGTCAAACTGGGGATCATTCCGGGCGATGGCGGCGCGTGGCTGCTGCCGCGCGTGATCGGGCTGTCGCGAGCGGCGGAGCTGACCTTTACCGGGCAGGTCATCGATGCGCGCCAGGCGCTGGAGTGGAATCTCGTTTCGCGCGTCGTGCCGGCGGAGCAGTTGCTGCCCACGGCCAATGAACTGGCGGAGCGCATCGCCGCCAATCCGCCGCATGCGGTACGGCTGGCCAAGCGCCTGCTGCGCGAAGCGCTGCACACACGGCTGGATACGCTGCTGGAATTGTCGGCCGGCTTCCAGGCGCTGTCGCACCAGACCGCGGACCACCGGGAAGCGGTCTCCGCCTTCCTGGACAAGCGCCAGCCGGCGTTCACCGGCAATTGATCCGGCACCACACCAACTTCCATCCACCGCACATCCGGAGCACCGCCATGCAGCAAGCCGTCATCGTAGACGCCATCCGATCCCCCATGGGCCGGTCCAAGCCCGGCTCGGCCTTTACCGGGTTGCACCCCACGGAATTGCTGGCGCAGGTGCTGGCCGGGCTGGTGGAGCGCAACAAGCTGGACCCAGGGCTGGTGGAAGACGTCATCACCGGCTGCGTCAGCCAGGTGGGCGAGCAGTCCGCCACGCCGGGCCGCGTCGCGTGGCTGGCGGCCGGCTTTCCCGAGCATGTGCCTTCCACCACCATCGACCGCAAGTGCGGCTCCAGCCAGCAGGCCGTGCATTTTGCCGCGCAAGGCATCATGGCGGGCGCCTACGATATCGTGATCGCCTGCGGCATCGAATCGATGAGCCGCGTGCCGATGGGCTCCGGCCGCATCGGGCAGAACCCCTACGGGCCGTCCTTCGAGGCGCGCTACGCGCCCGGGCTGGTGTCGCAGGGCGTGGCGGCGGAGCTGGTCGCGGCGCAGTGGGAACTGTCGCGCGGCGACCTCGACAACTACGCCGCGCAATCACACCAGCGCGCGCACCAGGCGCAAGAAGCTGGCGCCTTCCGCCGCGAGATCCTGCCGATCCGCACCGCCGCCGGCCTGGTCCAGCACGATGAAACCATCCGCCCCGCCACCACGGCCGAGCGCCTTGCCACGCTGGCGCCGTCGTTTCGCGACGAGGCGCTGGGCCAGCGCTTCCCGCAGATCGGCTGGAACGTAACCGCGGGCAATGCCTCGCAGATCAGCGACGGCGCCTGTGCCATCCTGCTGATGAGCGAACGCGCCGCCTCGCGCCTGGGCTTGAATGCGCGGGCGCGTTTCGTGGCCTTCGATGCGTGCGGCGACAGCCCGCTGACCATGCTGACCGCCCCGATCCCGTCAAGCAAGCGCGCACTGGAAAAGAGCGGCCTTGGCCTCGATGCGATTTCCCACTACGAGATCAACGAAGCCTTTGCCTGCGTGCCGCTGGCCTGGCAGCGCGCGCTCGGCGCCGATCCCGCGCGCCTGAACCCGCGTGGCGGCGCGATCGCGCTTGGCCATCCGCTGGGCGCCTCGGGCGCGCGCCTGATGACCACCATGCTGCACGCGCTGGAAGACAGCGGCGAGCGCTACGGCCTGCAGTCGATGTGCGAGGCCGGCGGCATGGCCAACGCCACCATCATCGAACGGCTCTGAGCCGGTACCTGTGCATCCATACCAAGAACGAGGAGAGTCCAGATGAAACTTGCCAACATGTCCGCCGTCGTCACCGGGGGCGCCTCGGGGCTGGGCCTCGCCTGCGCCCGCCGCCTCACCGAGCGCGGCGTGGCCGTGGTGATCGCCGACCTGTCCGAAGAGAATGGCGCCGCCGCCGTGCGGGAACTCGGCGAGCTGGCCCGCTTTGTCCAGGCCGATGTCTGCGATACCGCGCAGATGACCCGCGTGTTCGACGCGGCGGACGCCCTGGGCACCATGCGCGCGCTGATCCATTGCGCCGGAGTGGGCGGCCCGGTGCGCCTGGTCGAGAAGGACGGCCAGCCCGGTTCGCTGGAAAAGTACGAATCGATCGTGCGCATCAACCTGGTCGGCACCTTCAACACGCTGCGTCTCGCGGCGGCGCGCATGGCCCGCAACGAACCGGTCGACGGCGAGCGTGGCGCCTGCGTGCTGACGGCATCGGTAGCCGCCTACGAAGGGCAGATCGGGCAGATCCCCTACGCCTCGGCCAAGGCCGGCATCGTCGGCATGACGCTGGTGGCGGCGCGCGACCTGGCCCAGCGCATGATCCGCGTCTGCACGATCGCGCCCGGCCTGTTCGATACGCCGCTGCTGGCGCGCCTGCCGGAGAACGTGCGCGCATCGCTCGGCGCCTCGGTGCCGCACCCGGCGCGGCTGGGCACGCCGGATGAGTTCGCCTCGACCGCGCTGCATATCCTGGAGAACGCCATGCTGAACGGGGAGACCATTCGCCTGGACGGCGCGATCCGCATGACGCCGCGCTGAACCAAAGCGCCGCTTGCGAGGCCCCGGTGCTGTCCACGGGGCCGCGCGGCTTCGAATCTGGTTATCATGCTCCGGTCACCGCCACCGCACGCACGAACGCCGCGCCTCCTATGCGAAACCGGATCAACGAAGAAATCACCTTCCGCAAGCTGGAAGTCCTGCTTGCCTACATGGAGACCGGCAACCTCGCCAAAGCCGCCGAGGCGCTGGACGTGAGCACCGTCAGCGTGCATCGCGCGCTGCACTCGCTGGAAGAAGGCATGCGCTGCGCCCTGTTCCGCCACGAAGGGCGCAACCTGCTGCCGACCGAAGCCGCGCATGTGCTGGCGGATGTGGCCGACGATGTGATCAAGACCATGGCCGACGGCATCCGCGCCACGCGCCAGGCCGCCGGGTACTCGGCCGATCACATGAAGATCGGCTCGCTCTATTCGCTGACCATCCGCACCGTGCCGGACGTGGTGATCGGCATCAAGGTCAGGCGGCCGGAACTGCAGGCGGAACTCGTGCTGGGCTCCAACGCGGACCTGCTCTTCAAGCTCAAGCAAGGCGCCATCGACGCGGCGCTGATGGCCATGCCAGAGCCGGATACGGAGATCGAGTCCATTCCCTTGTTCGAGGACGAGATCTACTTCGCCGCGCCAGCGGATTCGCCCTACGCGCAGCAAGCATCCATCGACCTGCGGCAATGCAGGGACGAGCCCTTCGTCACGCTCAGCGAGGGCTTCATCACCTATCAAGGCTTTATGGAGGCCTTCCGCATTGCCGACTTCACGCCCAATGTGGTGATGAAGGTCGGCGACATCTTCTCGCTGATGAACTTGGTCAGCGGCGGCGTGGGCTACGCCCTGCTGCCAGGCCGCGTGCGCGACGTGTTCCCGCACAAGGTGACGCTGATCCCGCTGTCCTCGCAATACCGGCTGCGCCAGACCATCGGGCTGAGCTTCCTGCGGCGGCGCGAGCGGGATCCGAACCTGCTGGCGCTGGCGGCGGTGTGCAGGTTGGCGATGCGGGCGCCGAGCTAGATACCGGCAACGGACTCTGCGCAAACGCCTGTGGAGTACGTTATTGGTGACGCCTCAGGCGTCCCCAAGGGCGCCGCGCGGGCGATTCCACTTGGCGTCCATCCGAACGGATTCTGCACTTGCTCTCGCACCCAGTGCGAACCCGTGACCATTTTTCGTGCAATAGCCAATCTGCACATGGCCAAACAGGCTGAGCAGTTGCGCCCAATTCCTGGCCAATCCCTTCTAGCGGACCAAACGTGGGCGTCAGGCATGTATCCGGAAATTTCCGCATGCAAATGCAGACCTTTCCACTCGCTTACTGCGCTACGCTGCCGCATCGACACCGATCTGGCACGTATTTGAATCCGCAATGGAGAAGTCATGGGAGCGAGCAAGCCAAACGGACTGGCTTCGGCTAAAGCCGTTCGCCGGCATTGGTGTACCGGAAAATATCACCGGCGCCGAATGGCAGAGGAAAATCAAGGGTCGTACTGGCATTGTCGCATTCAAGAACTATTGGAGGCGCTCAGGCCAGTCCAACGCAACTGGCGGTCATATTGACCTCTGGAATGGCTCCAGGTTGACGTCAAGCAGTGCTCAGGGTGCAGTAACCAACTTCCTGCGCTTTGCGGTCGGCGTCAATGCCACGCCCTTTTACTCTGATCTGGGCAACTCAAGCGAAATATTGTTTTGGGACATCAAGTGAAACGTGTGGCTTCCGTTGTCTTGTTAAGTGCCATCGGCGCAGTCATTGGGCTTTTGGCTTCGTTGCCGCTTGCTCGATTTGTCCCGATTTGCGGAGAAGATTGTTCAGGGCAGCGACTTGCGCAGACTGCGTCCTGGTCGCTTGGCACTGCGGCCCTTTTCCTGCTAGCTGGTATTTTCTGGTTTCGGAGCCCTGCTTCCCATTGGACCAACTGGCTCGTCCGGCTCGTCGTACTTGTGCTGCTAGTTGGCGGCGCATCGGCGGCAAGCTATGTCCACAAGCTCCAGGTCGAGAATGAATACCTGCACAGCATCCGCGAAATACAGCGCAGCAGCGATTTCCCCACGTTGGTGATCCTGAAGAAGGAAGTGTCCGTACTTGCAAGCTCCGAGGCTGACGGCTCACCAACGCTCTTCCGTGCGGCGAGGTGGGAACGGTGCGCAATTGGGCGTCAAGAGAGCCTGCCACCGAGGCGGATCGAGATTCAGTGCCGCGCTGGGACGGGATGGCTAAGTGCGGAAGACRCGAAAAATCTGATCGCCGTCGCGCCACGGGACAACCATCCGTGAACCCTCCTGATTGCGCAGCACAACGAGATCCGGAATAAGGGAGGGCGCATCGGCGCGATGGTTGCAGCGGGCAAATCAGAAATCCAGCAAACGAGCTTGCCACTGCTGCAACGAGCGCCTCTCATCCGGACGGCGTCGACTAACCCACCACCGCCTTGGTCGCCAGAAACAACAACGACGGCCCCAGCAAGCACCCCAGGCCAGTGTGGAACGTCGCCACCAGCGCACCATAAGGCACCAGCCTGCGATCCGTCGCCGCCAGCCCCGCCGATACACCGCTGACAGTACCCGCCAACCCGCCGAACACCATCGCGGCGCGCGGGTTGTTCAGGCCAAGGAAGCCTGCCGCCATGGGCGTTCCCACCATCACGATGATGGCCTTGATCAGCCCCGTGGCAATGCTCAGCGCGATCACGTCGGAGCTGGCGCCCAGCGCGGCGCCGGTCACCGGCCCCACGATATACGTCACCGCCCCGGCGCCGATGGTGGTCATGCTGACCGCGTCGCTGTAGCCGAACGCGCGCGCCACCGCGGCACCCACGATAAACGGCAGGATGGTGCCGAGCAGCAGGGAGATGGCGCCTACCAGCCCCGCCTTGCGCGCCTCCGTGACCTGCACTTCGAAGGCGGTGGCGACGATGGCGAAATCGCGCAGCATGGCGCCGCCCATCAGGCCGATACCGGAGAACAGCGAGATGTCGGCCAGGCCCTTCTCCTTGCCGGTGGCGATGCCACCGTAGTAAGCCAGCAGCAGGCCTATCACGATGGCGATGGCGGAGGCATGGACACGGCCGAAGGTCAGCCAGCGTGACAGGCGCGAGGACAACCACATGATGATGCCAACGGCAGCGAAGGCGGTGACCAGGCCGTTTTGCAACAGGATGGTATCCAGCAGGTGGGGAATGGATTGTGCGGAGGAAATCGACATGGCGGCCTCTCAGTGCGAAGCGTGGCTGGGGGTGGCTTCAGGGGACGGCAGCGGCGGCAAGGGCGCGTGGTCGCCGGTGCGGCTGAGCACGGCGATGCAGCAGGCTGACACCAGCACCGCGCCGATTGCCGCGATCAGGGCTACCGGCCCGCCGCGCAGCGCGGCCACCACGTTCTGCTGCGCAGCCATCGCTACCACCACGGGGATATACATCGCGCCCCAGAAGCCCACGCCCGCTTCGGTCTCCTTGGGCAAGAGCCCGCGCCCGTGCAGATAGAGCCGTATCGAAATCAGCAGCAGCATCGCGATGCCGACGCCGCCCACATTGGCCTTGACGCCGATGGCAATCCCCAGCAATTCGCCGAGGAACAGGCCGGCGAGATGGCAGAGCGCCAGCAAGGCGGTTCCGTAGATGATCATGGTGCTGTCTCCTGATGGCCTGTCCACATGCTTGCGCGCAGGCTGGTTCCGGGTTTGTGTTTGGCCCGCTCTATGGGCGGCGGGTCCGCCGGTGCAGGGAGCGGGCTTGTGCGCGCACATCCGTCCGGTATGGATGCAATCTAGGCGAGCCGCCGCAGCGCATCAATCAACCCGGGGAGTGAATCGTTAGCATGGGATTAACGTCGCGCCAGGAGCCTTGAATGCTCGTAGTGACCGGACAGGCATTTGCCCGCCGCGCAGCGGCGTTCGGTCCGCACGCAGTGCGAGTGACCGGCTTGCATGTCGTGCCGCCAACACTTACACCTAGAGTAACGATGCCGCGGGCAGCGTCATTGCTTGCGCCGCACGCCGTGCGTATCTTGGTGCCATCACCCGCATCAAGCACACCGGAGACGCGATGCCGAACCCAGCCACGGACAGACAGTGGGACACCCGCCGCACGGAGAAGCGCCGCCGCCTTGCCCGCGGCGCCGCCTTTGCCAGCGGCCGCGTCGTGCCCACCGCCGACATCATCCCTTTTCTCGAAGCCATCACCGCGCCGGGCGACCGCGTGGTGCTGGAGGGCAACAACCAGAAGCAGGCCGATTTCCTCTCGCGCTCGCTGGCCGGGGTGGACCCGGCCAAGGTGCACGGACTGCACATGATCATCCCGAGCGTGAGCCGGGTGGAACACCTCGACCTGTTCGAGCGAGGCATCGCCAGGAAGCTGGACTTTGCCTTTGCCGGCGCGCAGAGCCTGCGCATCTCGCAGTTCCTGGAAGACGGGCAACTGGAAGTCGGCGCCATCCACACGTACATTGAGCTGTACGCGCGGCTCTATGTGGACCTGACGCCGAACATCGTGCTGATCGCCGGCTACAAGGCCGACCGCGACGGCAACCTCTACACCGGCGCCAGCACCGAGGACACGCCGGCGCTGGTGGAGGCCGCCACCTTCCGCGACGGTATCGTGGTGGCCCAGGTCAACGAGATCGTGGACGACCCCGCCGGCCTGCCCCGCGTGGATATCCCCGGCTCGTGGATCGACTACGTGGTGCAGGCGGACAAGCCCTTCTTCTGCGAGCCGCTGTTCACGCGCGATCCGCGCCTGATCAAGCCGGTGCACGTGCTGATGGCGATGATGGCGATCCGCGGCGTGTACGAGCGCCACCAGGTGCAATCGCTCAACCACGGCATCGGCTTCAATACCGCGGCCATCGAACTGATCCTGCCAACCTACGGCGAGTCGCTCGGACTCAAGGGCAAGATTTGCAAGTACTGGACGCTGAACCCGCACCCCACGCTGATTCCCGCCATCGAATCCGGCTGGGTGGAAAGCGTGCACAGCTTCGGCAGCGAACTCGGCATGGAGAACTACGTGGCCGCGCGGCCCGATGTGTTTTTCACCGGCGCCGATGGATCGATGCGCTCCAACCGCGCCTTCTGCCAGCTTGCCGGGCAGTATGCGGTGGACCTGTTCATCGGCTCCACCCTGCAGATCGACGGCGACGGCCATTCCTCCACGGTCACACGCGGCCGCTTGTCCGGCTTTGGCGGCGCGCCAAACATGGGCCACAACCCCGGCGGGCGGCGTCATCCCACGCCCGCCTGGCTGGACCTGATCGAGACCGACGATCCGCTGGCGCGCGGCCGCAAGCTGGTGGTGCAGATGGTGGAGACCTTCCAGGCCGGCGGCAAGCCGACCTTCGTCGAATCGCTCGACGCGGTGCAGGTGGCGAAGGACAGCGGCATGCCGCTGGCGCCGGTGATGATCTACGGCGACGACGTAACCCATGTACTGACCGAGGAAGGCATCGCGTATCTCTACAAGGCGCGCTCGCTGGAGGAACGCCGCGCCATGCTGGCGGCGGTCGCCGGCGTGACGCCGATCGGACTGCGCCACGACCCCGCCACTACGCGCCGCATGCGCAGCGACGGCCTGATTGCGCTGCCGGAGGATCTCGGCGTGCAACGCAGCCAGGCAACCCGTTCGCTGCTCGCGGCAAAGAGCATGGCCGACCTGGTCGACTGGTCGGGCGGGCTGTACGAGCCGCCCGCACGGTTCCGGAGCTGGTGATGGCGAGCCCCGCATGGCTCGCCGGGCCGGGCATCGATGGCGCCTTCGAACCGGAGGCGATTGCGCTGGCGGATCTCGCCGTGAGCGCGCTGATCGACGAGGCCGCGCTGTCGCCCAAGCCCGGGCTGGTCGATGGCCGCGGCAATGGCGCGCATGCCGATCTCAACCTGGACCTGATGCGCGTCTCGGCGCGCGCGCTGCACCCCGCCTTCGCCGAAATGGCGGCAGCGGGCATGCGCGCCGCCCGGCCCGGCGTGGCGCTGCGCGAGCGGCTGGGCGCGCTCGGCCGGGACGCCGAGGCCGCCATGATGCGCGCCACCGGCGGCATCAACACGCATCGCGGCGCGATCTGGAGCCTGGGCCTGCTGGTGGGCGCGGCTGGCCTGCACCGGGATACGCGCAGTGCGCACGGCGTGGCACGGACCGCCGGCGCCATCGCGCGCCTGCCCGACCGCCATCGCCCCGCGCACACCGGCAACAAGGGCGAACGCGCGTGCATCGACTACGGCGTCAGCGGCGCGCGCGGCCAGGCGCAGGCAGGCTTCCCGCATGTACTACGCGCCGGCCTGCCTGAGCTGCGGCGCAGCCGCGCGCGCGGCGACGCGGAGCCCAGCGCGCGCGTCAACGCGCTGCTGGCGATCATGCGCCGCCTCGACGATACCTGCGTGCTGGCCCGCGCCGGCCGCGAAGGGCTTGCGCTGATGCAGGAAGGCGCCAGCCAGGTGCTCGCGGCAGGCGGCATCGCCACGCTGGCCGGACGCCGCCTGCTGCGCCGCCTGGAAGCCGGCATGCTGGCCTGCAACGCCTCGCCCGGCGGCGCGGCCGATCTGCTCGCCGCCACTTTTTTCCTGGACCGGTTGCCATCCGCGACACCGCCGGTACATTGCCCCGTGCAAGGAGACAACTAATGGAACAGCTCCAGTTCGAATATCCCGCCGGTGCGCCGGCAAGCCAGCGCGTGCTGGTAGGCGTGGTCGGCTCCGGCGACCTTGAAGTGATGGTCGAGCCCGGTACGTCCGGCACCACCACCATCCATGTCACCACGTCGGTGGACGGCTACGGCAAGGTCTGGGACGCGCAGCTCTCGCGCGTGTTCAGCGCCGAACCGCGCGCCGCCATGCGTATCCGCATCCACGATTTCGGCGCCACGCCGGGGGTGGTGGGCATGCGGCTGGCGGAAGCCTTCGAAGCGCTCGGCACCGATGGCGGGGAGCAATCATGAACCACGCATCGCTACTGACGCGCGAGAGCTTTGTCGAGCTGGGCGCACGCGCAAGGGCGCATGCGCTGCTCGATCCCGGCAGCTTCCGCGAACTGGCGGGCCCGTTCGATCGACTGGTCTCGCCGTGGCTGGAACGCCAGGGCGTAGTGCCGCAGGCCGACGACGGCGTTGTGGTGGCCAAGGGCCGCATCGGCGGACAGCCCACCGTGGTCCTCGCCATCGARGGCGCGTTCCAGGGCGGCAGCCTGGGCGAAGTGGGCGGCGCCAAGATCGCCGGTGCGCTGGAACTGGCCGCGCAGGACAACCGCCGCGGCGTGCCCACGCGCGCCGTGATTTTGTTCGAGACCGGCGGTGTGCGGCTGCAGGAAGCCAATCTGGGACTGGCCGCCATCGCCGACATCCACGCGGCCATCGTCGACCTGCGCCGCTACCAGCCGGTGGTGGGCGTGATCGCCGGGACGGTGGGCTGCTTCGGCGGCATGTCGATCGCGGCGGGGCTGTGCAGCTACCTGGTGGTGACGCGCGAAGCGCGGCTGGGCCTCAACGGCCCGCAGGTGATCGAGCAGGAAGCGGGCGTCGCTGAATACGATTCGCGCGACCGGCCGTTTATCTGGAGCTTTACCGGCGGCGAGCAGCGCATCGCCACCGGCCTGGCCGACCGCTACGTCGACGACGACAGCGATGCCATCCGTGCCGCCGTGCAAGCGCTATTGGCAGGCGGCGTGCCGGCCGCGCACCGCAGCGAACGCTACGCGCACTACCTGCAATGCCTGGCCGAATACGATCCGGCGCGCCAGCCGGAGCCGGAGACCGTCCGCGCCATCTACGCACCAGGAGCAAAGTCATGAGTACAAGCACGAGTACAGCAAGCGCCCCAGGCCGCGGCGAAACCTGGCTCGCGGCGCTGACCCGCAACGCCCCGCGCCGCCCCGGCTATCCCGCCACCGTGCAGGTTGCCGACGCGGAGCTTGGCGGTCGGCCGGCACGCTTTATCGCGGTGGTGCCCGACGCTGCCAACGCCTACCCGCGCGTGCGCGGCGGCGAGGTGGGCCTGCTCGAAGGCTGGTCGCTCGCGCAGGCGGTGCATGAAGCCGTGCAGGCCGACCGCGACGCCGCGATCAGGCGGCCCATTGTCGCCATCGTCGATACGCCCAGCCAGGCCTATGGCCGGCGCGAGGAAGCCTTCGGCATCCACCAGGCCCTGGCCGGCGCGGCCGGCGCCTACGCCACGGCGCGGCTGCAAGGGCATCCCGTGATCGCGCTGCTGGTCGGGCGCGCCATGTCCGGCGCCTTCCTGGCGCACGGCTACCAGGCCAATCGCCTGATCGCGCTGGACGATGCCGGCGTGGAAGTGCACGCGATGGGCAAGCAGGCCGCCGCCCGCATCACCATGCGCAGCGTGGAGGACCTGGAGAGCTTTGCCGCCAGCGTGCCGCCGATGGCGTACGACATCGGCAACTACGCCACGCTGGGGCTGCTGTGGAAAATGATCGGCGTGAAACACGCCGCGCAGCCGGATGCTGCCGATCTCGACGCCGTGCAGGGCGCGCTGCTGGCGGCGCTGGCCGATATCCAGGCCGACCCGCAGCCCGATCTGCGCAGCCGCCTCGGCGGGCAAAACCGGCAGGCTTCCGGCCGCGTGCGCGAAGTACTCGCGCAGCAGTGGCAGGACTGAAGCCATGGCATGCCGCGCCGCAGGGCAATGACATGACCGCACGCACGCTGCTGCCACACGACCTGCTGTGGCTCACCGACCCGCAGGCCTTCGCCGGTGCCAATGCGCTGCCTGCCTGGGCGACGGTCGAATGGCTGGCGCGTGCGCCGCTTGTCGTGCGGCGCGACCGCCTTGACGGTGCCCGCGTCCCGGTCGGGCTGCGCGGCACCACGCGCGCGCAGCGCCACGCGGCGTGGCTGCCCGATACGCAAGTGGCGCGCGTGGTGACGCCGGGCATGATCGCGCGGCAGGCGCGCTGGCGGGACCATCCACGCCGCCGGGAATTGCCGGCGCTGGCCGCGCTCGCTCGCGTGGCGCCGCTGCTGGACGATGCGCAGGTGAACTGGGGCGTGACGGGCGGAACCGGCTTCACGCTCGCCTCCGGCATCGATGTGCTGCATGCCGGCAGCGATCTCGATCTGCTCGTCACCGCCACCGTGCCGCTTGCCACGGGCACCGAACGGGCGCTCGCCGCCCTGCTCGACGCTACCGATGTCCGCATCGATATCCAGGTGTCCACGCCCTTCGGCGCCTTTGCGCTGCGCGAACGCGCACGCACGGGAGGCCGCGTGCTGCTCAAGACGGCGAACGGTCCCGTCATGAGCAACGATCCATGGCACCCCCTGATTTGCAGCACGCCATGAGCACGCTGTTCACCTTCCCCGGCCAGGGCGCCCAGCGTCCCGGCATGCTGCACGCGCTGCCCGCTCATCCGGCGGTGCGCGCCGCGCTCGACGAAGCCAGCGACGCACTCGGGCGCGATGCGCTCGCGCTCGACAGTGCGGCCGAACTCGCCTCCACCGTGGCCGTGCAGCTCAGCCTGCTGATCGCCGGCGTGGCGATGGCGCGCTGCCTGCTTGCCGAGGGCGCCAAACCCGATGCGGTGGCAGGCCTGTCGATCGGCGCCTACCCGGCCGCGGTGTGCGCGGGCGTGCTGGACTATGCTGATGCGCTCAGGCTGGTGGCGCTGCGCGGCCAACTGATGGAGCAGGCATATCCGGACGGCTATGGCATGACGGCGATCCTGGGCATGGAACTTGGCCCGCTGGAGCGCGTGATCGCGCAGGTGCACGGGCCGGGATCGCCGGTCTACCTGGCCAACCTCAATGCGCCCGCCCAGTTCGTGATCGCGGGTGCCGCACCGGCCATGGCGCGCGTCGCGGAACTGGCGCTGGACAGCGGCGCGCATGCGGCCAAACCCATCGCCATCAGCGTGCCTTCGCACTGCGCCCTGCTCGACGGCGCGGCGCACGCGCTCGTTCATGCCTTCGCCGACGTGCGCCTCGACCGGCCGCGCCTGCGCTACTTCAGCGCCAGCGCGGCGCGCGAGTTGCGCGACCCCGCCCGCATCGGCGCCGACCTGGCGCGCAACCTCGCCGTGCCCGTTCGCTGGCACGAGACCATGCTGCTGGCGCGCGAATGCGGCGTGCGCCTGGCGGTGGAAATGCCGCCCGGCAATGTGCTGACGCGGCTGGCCGCGCCCCTGCTGTCCGACGGCATCGCCGTGGCCTGTGCCGACACGCGCATCGACAGCGTGGTGGCGCTCACGGCGCGCGAAGCGCTGCGGGCGTCCTCCTGAGCCAGCGCCTCAGCCCAGCGGCAATGCCGTGCTGTACAGCACCTGCTTGAGCGCAAAACTCGAACGGATGCTGGACACACCGGGGATGCGCGTGATCTGGTCGATGATCAGCCGCTCCAGCGCTTCCACGTCGGCCACCACCACGCGCAGCAGGTAATCGGCATCGCCCGACATCAGGTAGCACTCCATCACCTGCGGCAAGGTGGTGATACGCCGCTCGAAGGCATCGAGCGTTTCGCGGCGCTGCTTGTCCAGCGAGATCTGGATGAACACCACCACCTTCAGGCCGAGCCGGCGCGCATCCAGCAGCGTCACCCGGCGCGAGATCACGCCCTGTTTTTCCAGCTGCTTGACCCGCGCCAGGCACGGCGAGGGCGACAGGCTGACGCGGCTGGCCAGCTCCACATTGGTCAGGCTGGCATCTCGCTGCAGCTCGTTGAGAATCCGGATATCCGTGGCGTCCAGGTCAATGTCCAGCACGTTGCGCTCCCGCTTTTTCGAATAGCAGCATTCTATGCCGCAGCGAGCGGGATTTGCAGTTGGCTTCGGTTTATGCTGCGGCGCAATAGACCGTAGACTTTCCAGCCTCCCCCACCCATCCGCGGCGGCGGGGCAATCTGGTCACGGAATCGAGTAGAAGCATGCAAGCACAACAAGGATGGCGCCGGTTTATTCCCCTCGCCTGCGCCGTGGCGATCTGGGGCGGCAACTGGCCGGTCATGAAGCTGGGCCTGACCCACGTCAGCCCGCTGTGGTTTGCCGCCGCGCGCTTTGTCTCGGCCGCCGCGATCAGCTTCCTGGTGCTGGGCGCCCTGCGCCGGCTGCGGCTGCCGACGCGGCAGGAGTGGCCGCTGGTGATCGGCGTGGGCCTGCTGCAGATGGCGGCCTTCACCGCGCTGGCGCTGTGGGCGCTGCAGTACGTGCCGCCGGGCCGCGCCTCGGTGATTGCCTATGCCACCTCGGTCTGGGTGATTCCGCTGTCGTCGCTGGTGCTCAAGGAGCGGCTGTCGCGCCCGCAATGGATCGCCACCGGCCTGAGCTATGCCGGTATCGCGCTGATGATCGCGCCGGCGCTGCGCGACTGGCAGCTGCATACCGCCGTGGGCCTGGTGATGCTGCTCGGCGCGTCGCTGGCCTGGTCGCTCAGCATCATCCAGTTGCGCGCGAACCGCGCGGTGCGGCTGGGCGCCGACATGATCCCGTGGGAGACCGCGGTCGCCTCGGTGCCGCTGGTGCTGCTGGCCCTGCTGCGCGACGGCGCGCCGCACTTCCTGTCGATGCCCGAGATCTGGCCGCTGCTGTTCTATACCGGGCCGCTGGCCACCGCGCTGACCTTTATCGTGGTGCTCAACATGACGCAGACCCTGCCGCCCGCCGCGACCTCGATCGCCATGCTGTGCGTGCCGGTGATCGGGCTGGTGGTGTCGGCGGTGGCGTTCCAGGAGCGCATCTCGGCGGATCTCTCGGCCGGGCTCGCGCTGATCGCGCTGGGCGTGGCAACCTCCGCACTGGCGCCCTGGCTGGGGCGGCGCCTGCCGTGGCGCAGCGCTTGATTTCCACCGGAGTTACAAGAAGACACAGTTGTATTGGCCCGCTAATACCTGACAACGGCGCGCCGCATTACAGTGGCGGCAACTACTAACCGGAGTCACCCGTGCGGAAACTTGCCACCCTTTGCGCCTTTGCCGCTGTCGCGGGCCTTGCTTCAGGCGCGGCCTTCGCGCGCGTGGACGTGGACATCGGCATCGGCCTGCCCGGCCCGGTGTTCGTCGCCCCTGCTCCGGTCTATCAGGCGGCTCCCGTCTACCAGCCGGCCCCGGTCTACCGCGCCGCGCCGGTCTACGAAGCAGCCCCGGTATATGTCGCGCCCCAGCCGGTCGTGGTGGCGGGACCTGGCTACTACGGTCCCAGATACTATGGCCGCGGCGAGCGCGAGTGGCGTGAACGCGAATGGCGCGAGCAGCGCTGGCGCGAACGCGAGCGCCATGAGCATGAGCACGAATGGCGCGACCGTGATCGCGACTGGCGCCGCTGATGGCGAGGACATGGCTGCTTCTGCTGGCACTGCTGCTATTGCGGCAAGTGCCTACGACACCGAGGCCAGCGGCAGATTCAGCAGCAGATTCTGCGGCTTCATCCTGAAGACGCCGGCCTCGTTCATCGCCGCGGCCAGATAGACCGGGCGGCCGGCAACGTCCGGCCTGACCACGGACGGATCGGCAAAATCCAGCCGGAACAGCGACAGGATGCGCCGTTGCCGCTCCGGCTCCAGTTCCTCCCCCCGGTACAGATCGTTGAGGATCTGCGTGGCCTGCGCGTCCAGCCCGATGTGCCAGGCCCAGTGCCGGTCCTCGATCGCGCTCAAGGGCATCACCGTCACTTCCACCCCGAAGAAGTGCCGCACCCACCGTGCGAGCACGCGACTGAACGCCCCGAGCGCCGCGCTGCCGCTGGCGAAGCGGATCACGGTGTCGCGGCGTTCGTTGCGGGTCCAGTAAGCCGGGGCGTTGTCGCGATCCAGCACATCCAGTTCGACCTTGCGCGCGGGAATCTGCGCTTGCGCCAGCAAGCGTCCCAGTTCGCCGTAGACGCTCCCCGATGCGTGCAGTTCGACCGTTTCGGCATCGGCCAGCATGACCGCGCCCTCCTGCAACGACACTTTTTGCGCGCGGGAGAACAGTTCCGCCGCGCGCCATTCCATCGGGTCGGGGTTGTCATGCAGGATGCCGTGCACGATCAGGTGCGCGAGCTGGTCGATAAAGACCGGCGGTACGGTCACGTTGCCCTGGCGAAAGATATCCAGGTAAGCCGCCTCGACGGTGGGCGCCGCTAACAGGCGCTCGCGCATGGCCAGCACCACGCCGTAGTTCTCGCGCGCATCGGCGTCCTGCAGCGCGGCAATCTCCCCGGCGGCCACCGGCCGCCGGGGATCCGCGATCAGCGCCGCGTGCAGCGCGCGCTCGGCGTCGCACGACGCCTCCACCGGCGCCACTTCGGGACGGCGCCACCACGTACGTAGCAAGTGATCGCCGGGGAGCAACTTGCCGTCGCTGTCGCGGGCGGCGGGGTCGAAACCGGAATGGGGCCAGGCGTCGCGAGGCCAGGAAGCGGGCATGGTGAGCGGGGATACCGGGGCTGGAAGATCGCCCCAGTATCCCATAGGCGGAACCGGCTCAGCCCGCCGCGCCGCCCTGGCTGGCGCGCACCGCTTGCGCCAGCCGTTCCACGCCTTGCACGATCTGCTCATCCGAAGCCGTGGCGAACGACAGCCGCAGCGCGCCCGAGCGCTGCCCGTCCACGCTGAAACTGGCGCCCGGCACATACATCACCCGCGCCGCGATGGCATGCGGCAGCAGGCTCGCCGCATCGGCCACGCCTTCGATCTCGCACCACAGGAACATGCCGCCCTGCGGGGTTTCGCCGCGCAGCGCGGGGCCAAAGGCATCGGCCAGCGCCCGCACCATCAGGTCGCGCTTGTGGCGGTACAGGTCGATGATGCGCGCGGTCTGCCGGGCCAGCAGGCCATCGGCCAGGCAGGTGGCCATCGCCAGTTGCAGCCACGGCGACGTGCAGAGATCGGACACTTGCTTGGCGATCACGGCACGCCGCAGGATCTCGGCGGGCCCCGCCATCCAGCCCAGCCGGAGCCCGGGCGCCATGGTCTTGGAAAAACTGCCGAGGTAAATCACCCAGGGCGTCAGCGCGGGGTCTTGCGCGGCCAGCGACAACAGCGATGGCAGCGGCTCGCCGTCGAAACGCAGGCTGCCGTAGGGATCGTCCTCCACCACCACGATGCGATGCTGCGCGGCGAGCGCCAGCAGCGCGCGGCGGCGCTCCAGCGCCAACGTGCGGCCGCTCGGGTTGGCAAAAGTGGGCACCAGGTAAAGCAGCCGTGGCCGCTCCTCGTCACGGCAGTCAGCCAGCATGGCGGCAAGGGTCTGCACGCACACCCCGTCCTGGTCGGACGGGATGCCGCGCACCGCGGCGCCGGCCAGCCGCAGCGCCTGCACGGCGGCGGGATAGGTCGGCGTCTCCACCCACACCGGCGTACCGGGCGCGACGAAGGCCTGCACCAGCAACTCGAACCCTTGCTGCGAGCCCGATGTCACCACGATCTGTTCGGGCGGCAGGGGGGCGCCGCGCCCGGCCATCAATGCCGACAACTCGCGACGCAGCGCCGGCATGCCTTCGGTCGGCCCGTATTGCAGGCATTGTGCCGGGTCGCTGGCCATGACCCTGGCCGCGGCGTCCTGCAACGCGCCGGCATCGAAGCTGGCCGGGGAGGGATAGCCGCCGGCGAAGGAGATCATGCCCGGCAGGCTCATATAGGGAAACAGTTCGCGGATGGGCGAGCCCTGCGGCTCCCGCATGGCGGGCGCGAAGGCGTACGGATGGACTGGCGTGCTCATGGGATGCTGGCGGAGAGAGGCAAAGGCGGGGCTGCGCGGCGTACTGCGAGAAATCTGGCCGGCCCCGCGCGGCAGCATGCGCGGGGCTGGCGTCGGCCGCGCTCAGTCGACCGTGGCGCCGGACAGCTTGACGATCTCGCCCCACTTGCGGCGGTCGTTGCGGACCAGCTCGGCGAATGCCTCGGGCGTGTTCGGCGCCAGTTCGGCGCCCTGCTCGCGCAGCTTGGCCTGGATGGCCGGATCGCTGGTGGCGCGTGCCAGGTCGCGGCTGATCTTCTGCGCCAGCGCGGCGGGCAGGCCCTTGGGGGCGAACAGCCCGAACCACGGGCTGGCGTCGAAGCCCTCGACCGGACCGGCCGCCGCCACGGTAGGCACATTGGGCAGCGCCGCCGAACGGCCGGCGGAGGTCACGGCCAGCGCCTTGAGCTTGCCCGAGCGGACGAACTGGATCGACGCCGGCAGGTTGTCGAACATCACGTCCACGCTGCCGCCCATCAGGTCGGCCAGCGCCGGGCTGCTGCCCTTGTAGGCAACGTGGCTCATCTGCGTGCCGGTCATGCGCTGGAACAACTCGCCGGCCAGGTGGGTCGAGGTGCCATTACCTGCCGAAGCCATGTTCACCTTGCCGGGATTGGCCTTCAGGTAGGTGATGAACTCCGCCAGCGTCTGCACGCGGGCGCGCTCGGCGAACGCCGGCGAAACCACCACTACATTGGGCACCTTGGCGACCAGCGATACCGGCGTGAAATCCGCCGCGGCGTCATAGGGCAGCTTCTTGTACAGCGTGGGATTGATGCCGAACTCGCCGACCGAACCCATCAGCAGCGTATAGCCGTCGGCCGGCGACTTGGCCGCCACGCCGGTGCCCACGATGCCGCCCGCGCCGGGACGGTTGTCCACCAGCACCGGCTGCTTCCACATCGCGGTGAGCTGGTCGCCGATCATGCGCGCCACCATGTCAGTGGTGCCGCCGGCCGGGTACGGCACGATGATGCGCACCGGCTTGTTGGGGAATTCTTCCGCGCTGGCCGTGGCCGCCGCGAGCAGGCCCATTGAAATGCCGCAATGGCCGATGATGCGAAGCAGTCGATTCATGCCGGTCTCCTCGTTTCCTTATGGTTGTGATGTCCCCTCTCGTGGTCCGTCTCTCGGGGGGCGGGGGACGCGGGAACCCAGGACGCTGGGTTCCCGGAGATCGGCATTTTTAGTCATCAACTTTTTTACATCAAGCGAGATTTACGCATAGGATGATGACTTTTTTACATCAAGTTGCAGAACCCATTCCCGCCAGGGGATTCCCACCAACGCATTGAGACCATGAGCGCCTCCCGCATTCCCAGCCTGAGCAGCCTGCGCGCCTTCGAAGCCGCCGCCCGCCACCAGAACCTGCGCCGCGCCGCGGCGGAGCTATGCCTGAGCGAGAGCGCCGTCTCGCGCCAGATCGCCACGCTGGAGAGCCAGCTCGGCGTGGCGCTGTTCCATCGAGCCAACCAGCGCGTCAGCCTCACCCCGGCCGGTTCCCTGTACGGCTACCAGGTGCGGGAAAGCCTGCAGAAGCTGCAGCGCGATACGCTGGACATCATGGCGCACGAGGGCGCGGGCGGCATCGTGGAACTGGCGTGCGTGCCGACACTGGCGGTGGAATGGCTGATTCCCCGGCTGCCCGCGTTCTATGCGCAGCATCCGCAGGTGGTGGTCAATTTCAGCGCGCAGGCGGATGTATTCCTGTTCGATGGCACGCCCTATGACGCCACCATCCACTACGGCGAGGCCAACTACCCTGGCGGACGCGCCGATCCCCTGTTCGACGAGGAATCCGTGCCGATCTGCCATCCGGACTTCTTCGCCGGCGAGGCGCCGGTCAGCGCAGAGCGGATCGCGCAGGCGCCGCTGCTGCATCTCTCGACGCGGCGGCTCGACTGGAAGAACTGGATGGAAGCCGCAGGCGTCGGCGACGTCAACGCCATGCGCGGCACGCGCTACGACCACCATAGCATGGTGATCAGCGCCGCCCGCGCCAGGCTGGGCGTCGGCCTGGTGCCGCGTTTCCTGGTGGAGGAATACCTGGCGCTGGGCCTGCTGGTGATGCCGGTGGCGCAAGCCATGCGCTCGCAGCGCGCCTACTACCTCGTCGTGCCCGACTCGCGGCCCGTGAGCGACGCCATGTCGCGCCTGCGTACGTGGCTGCTGGCCGCGGCGCAGGATTTTGCGGCCCGCCAGGCAGAACGCCTGGAACAGCAAGCGACGATTAATCAAAAAATTTGAACATTAAATACGATACAGGGCCGCGCGCCAGATCCGTGCCAGATCTATCCTTTGTCACATGGAGACGCAACATGTTCTCCCGATTTCAACAAGACAAATAGATCATGAAAGTCACCACCGCCCGCCTGCTCCTCGCTGCCGCCATCGCCGGCACCGCCCTGCTCTCGCTGAACTCCGCCTTTGCCGCCGGCACGCACGCCGGGGACGACTACGGCTACGTGCACCGCGCCACCGACGCCTACACCAACGGCGCGCGCAAGGTCGACGCCTTCAGCGACGGCGCCCGCACGGTATTCCAGGACTATCCGTTCGGCTTCGCGGTATGAAAGGCAACGGCGGTGCGGCGCGCACCGCCCCGTCCGGGACGCACTGACAGACAGCAGGAACGCATCATGACCATCAAAGACACTGCCCTGATCCTCGCCGGATGGATTGCCGCCTGCCTGGGCAGCGGCTACCTCGTGAGTTTCGCGGCGCAGGCGCTGCAGCGCTGACAAGCCCGGCGGGCGATCGCCACCAAGCTCCCCTCATTCCTTCGCGCCAGCCGCCTCCAGTACATCCGTCAGCTTTCGGCCCGCATCGAGCGCCGCCGGAAAGCCGCAGTACACCGCGCTGTGCACCACCAGTTCGCGCAATTCCTGCGGCGTCACGCCATTGGCCAGCGCCCCGCGCAAATGCCCGGTCAGTTCCTGCGGCCGGTTGAGCGCGATCAGCATCGACACCGTGGCCAGGCTGCGCTGCTTGCGGTCGAGCCCTTCGCGCGTCCACACCGTGCCCCAGGCGAATTCCGTGACAAGTTGCTGCAGGCCGACATCGCCCTGCTGCTGCGCGGCCTCGAAAGCGCGCTGCACGTATTGCGCCCCCATGACCTCCGAACGAACCTCCCGGCCGGCTTCGAAAGCCGGTGTCTGCGTATAAGCGGTGGGATCTTGCCTGGCTTGCGTCATTTGCTGCCCTCCTTTGCCGTTTGCATGCGCACCGGCAGTCTGAACCGCGGCCGGCAACTTGTCCACGGGCCAGCCCCCCCCTCATGGACCTTGCTCGTCGGGCTCCCGCGCAAAGCCCTCCTCGCGGCGCGCGATGGCGCTGGCCAGCCCGAATTCCCTGACAAAGAGCACGATCAACGCGAGCACGGCGAGCGCGCCGATCGCCAACCGATAGTAGATCCACATGGCGGCAAGCCGGAACAACCGGTAGAGTTTTCCTATCTGCAGGGTAGGCTCCGGCACATCAAAAAGGCGCTTAGATGCCCGTGGCGCGGTGCAAAGAAGCCGTCAAAACGGCAAGGAACGACATCGCCAAAGCGCGGAAAGATGCACGCAATTTGATCTGGATCCTGGCAAGGCCGGCACGCGGGTGCCATGATGATCGCAGTGGCCGCCCCCAACACACATGCAGGCGCCGCCCCTTTCCAACAACGATTGCAGCCATACCAGGAGATAGCCGCCATGACCAACATTGTGCTCGCCACCGACGGTTCGCCCTTTGCCGACGCAGCCGCCCGCTTTATCGTCGAGGGCAAGCTGCTGCAAAGCGGCTTTACCGTGCACGTGGTCCATGTGACGCCCGAAGTCACCGGCCAGGTGCGCGCCTTCGTCAGCAAGGACACCATCGACGCCTGGCACCAGGAAGAAAGCGAGAAAGCCATGAAATCCGTAGCGGACATCCTCGCCGCCGCGGGCATCGCCTTCGAGCAGCACGCACTGCACGGCTTCGCGCCGGAACGCATCGTCGCCTATGCCGCCAGCGTGGACGCGCGCGCCATCGTCATGGGCACGCACGGACGCGGCTCATTCTTCGATGCGGTGATTGGCTCGGTAGCGGGACGCGTGCTGGCGCACGCGCCGTGCCCGGTAGTGCTGGTGAAAGCACCGGGGAAGAAGTAAGGCCCGAAAGGCCGAAGAGTCGAGGATAAAAACGCTACCGCCCGATCAAAGATTCGGTGTATCCGTGTTTGCCGCCCGAGGGGCGGCAAACACCCACCCGCGATGCGAAGCGAGCCGTCAAGGTGTACCAGGCCGTATGGGGCGCCTCGTCGGCAGGCAAAAAGAGCGGAAAAGAGGGACCCATGTTTGAGTATCGCCTTAAGGCGATGCGAGTTTGGGTC